>JAFGIT010000282.1 GCA_016929465.1 Candidatus Coatesiibacteriota bacterium
CATCTCATCGCAGACAACCCGGTGGTCTATGCCATCCTGGACAGGGAGCTCATCGAAAGGCCCGTGATAGCGCCAGTCTTTGAACTCGGTGCCTTTATGTTCAGATATCACCCGTGCCTCATTGCCTAGAACGCTCTCGAGCGTCCCCTTCGACAGATAGACTATTCGCCCGTCGTGTTCCGCCTTCACGTAGGTCAGCTCGGGATTTACAGCGAGGGCGGTGTTCGCGGCGAGGGTCCAGGGGGTTGTCGTCCAGACCAGGAAGAATTCATTGTCACGATCGACGATAGGTAGGCGCAGAAATACTGATGGGTGCTTGACCTCGCGATATGAATCTACCATCTCATGCTGTGAGAGTGATGTCCCGCAACGGATACACCACGGCATGACGTGGGTCCCACGATATAACCACCCGTTGTCGTGACAGCGCTTGATGAACATCCAGATGTATTCGATGTTCGTGTCGGTCATGGTGAAGTAGCTGTTGTCCCAATCCATCCACTGCCCGAGTCGCATCGACTGATCGGCGATGACCTTGGCGTATTTCTGCACCCGCTCCTTGCACTTCTCCGAGAACTTGTCGAGGCCGAATGCACGGATGTCGCTCTTGCAGTTCAGGCCAAGGTCCTTTTCGACCTCGACCTCGACCCATAGCCCCTGGCAGTCGAAGCCATTCTGATAGCGCTGATGGAAGCCGTTCATGCTCTTGTAGCGCACAAAGATGTCCTTATAGGTGCGGCCCCAGGCGTGGTGAACACCCATCATATTGTTGGCCGTTATCGGACCATCAAGAAATGAAAAACGGGGATTGTCTTTATTCTTCTCGACCAGCCGCTTGAAGGATTGGCGCTCCTTCCACAGATTCATTATCCGTGGCTCGATCTCGTGCTGATCGTAATTCGTTGAGATCTTCCTAAACATCAATCATCTCCATGAGTACAAACGAAAACATCCCTACCCGATTGGCAAGCTGCGACTCTTAGGGTGTAGAAGGAATATAGATAACGCCGGAGATTATGGCAACCTCGAAGAGCGATGGGTGGCGCGGTCCCTTAAAATGCAGAACCGATTTCGCCAACGACGCTATCCAACAGTCTCTTGAGACGGGCGGCACTTGAAAGAGGCCATCTATCGTTCCCGGCGTTCGCGAATCCTCACTCATCTATCAATAGATTGGATATCCCCAGATCGCAGAGCGGGGTGAAGCCGCCGGCCTCTGTCACTCCTGCCAGGAACATATATGAGCCAGCGTTATCAAATGGTTCTCTCGGCAGGACGAATCGCCATATATCATTCATTTTTGCCTTGGTGCCGGCCATTATATTAGTGTCTTCCAGCAAAGGTGACAATCCGCGAGCCCAATCCAGATCGCCATTCACAGACCATATTTCACCGACCGGGTCGATAATGACCATATACACGTCGCCGTGAAGAGTGCTGCCGTTGACGGACACCGAGAAGCCTATCGACATTGTATCCCCGAAGGAATATTCGTCATGCGGGAGGATGAACTCCAAGTACGGGTCCGCCTCGAGTTCGAAGTTTGCAGATGCAATCTCGGAGATGAGATCGAATGTCCCCGGTTCGAAGGCGCCGAGCAAGACAGTGTATTCCCCCTCTCTCGGCTGGCCTAATAGAAACTCTGGAATCGGCATATCATGCAGAGTTGCTTCAACGTAGAGGTCTGCATCGATGGCCAAGTTGGGGATCCAGGTCATGATCCCCGGTTCCCATGTGTCGAAGCCCACGGCGGACCAGTAGGTCGCATTTGGGCCACCGAAGTCGTAGGCGAGCACCAGATAAATGTCGGCCGTCAGAGCATCGCCATCGTTCTCAGCAGCGACGGTGATGTCGAATGTATCCCCGAACAGATAGCCGTCTTCGTCTGTTGCCGCGGTTAGAGAAAGCCCTGAGGCCTCTCTTCCGGTCGCCAGCATCTCAACCTGCAGCACCGGATCATTCGGATCATTCGATATTATCTCGAGCACTCCGGAGTAGTTGCTAACCGACGCGGCAATGAAACTGACTTCTACCGAGATGGGGTCATCAGGTTGAATTGTCAGAGGAAGCTCGATGTCACCGAGATCGACGGAGAAGCCCACAGCATCCTCCTCGATGCTATAGACCTCGAGATCAGCATTGCCCTTGTTGCCGATGGTCACCGTCTCCGAGACTGTAAGCCCAATCCTGACCTCTCCGAATTCGATACTCGTCGGCTCGGCGTAAATGGAGGGTGCTCTGAATATCACATCGATCTCGCAATCAGGCGCATCCAGCAATGCCTCCTCGTTACCGGCCACATCTCGCCCAATCGTGGCGAAGCCATAGGTTCCTTCCTGAGGTATCTCCGGAGTGAATTCGAATATCCCCTCGGATAGGCCCGAGACCAGGCCGCTATTCGACCACTCTCCATCAGCGTATCGGTACCAAAGATAGACGCAGTCGAGGCCGCTAAGTTCCTCGTTGACGTAATATGTGACCGCAATCGGGAAGGAATTCGCCTCATCCGGGCAGGAACAGGTCGAGATTGGGGCCAGTGAATCAAGGAGCGTGCCGGCCTTTGCCTCATCCGGAAGAGGCTCGACATTGCCGGCTCTATCGTAAGCCCTCGTGGTGAATTCATAATATCCATCCTCTGCAAATCGGGGCGAGAATTCGAAGGAGCCGGTCTCAGCCTCCGATTTGAGAGAGCTGTATTTCCAGGTGCCGCCATCGAATCGATACCAGAGTTCGACAGAATCGACGCCGCTCATCTCGTCACTCGCGGCGAAAGTGACTTGTATCGGAAATGACGTGAGCATCTCGGGTGATTCGCATGTAGAGCTCGGTCTAACGGTGTCAATTACGGTCGTGCAATCGGCAGAGTCGGGCAACGCTTCCATATTGCCTGCGCCATCTACCGAGATTGTGCTGAATTGGTATTCCCCGTCTCCTTTCGCCTGGAATAGGAACTTGCCGTCGGCAGTAGAGCGAAGCTGCCCGGAATTCAGCCACTCTCCGTCGTCCATTCGGTACCAGAGACCCACCGAAGTGATGCCGCTGGTCTCATCCGAGGCCGAATAGGAGACATTGACCGAGAGGCTGTCCGAATAGGGGTTGCATGAGGCCTCGGATTCGGGAGATTCGGAATCGAATATGATTGTCGTCTGGGCAGCGAGTGGCACACCTGCCGAATTGCCTGCCACGTCCCTTCCGACTGCGGCAAATCCATACTCGCCCTGCCCGCCTTCGAATGAATAGGTGAATGTCCCCGAAGCTCCGAATGATGCGAAGCCGGCCTGCGACCATTTGTCAGAGCCGGGCTCGAGATGAAATAGAGTAACCTCCGCGACGCCTGACAGGTTGTCCGATGCGGCGTAGTCAATCGTGATCGTATCTGAAGATGCGAATTCAGGAGCCATGATCAAGGCCTCTGGGGACGTCCAGTCCACCATTGTCTCACAATCCGGATCACCTCCCATGAGTTCTTGATGGCCGGCGCGGTCAGTCGCGACCGAGATGAAGCTGAATACGCCTTCTGTTGCCACTTCAGGTGCGAATCCCTTCGCGCCCCTCGGACCCTCGATATCTCCGATGGGAAGCCACATGTCTCCATCTAATGAGCAGAATAGCGATATCCGAGTAACAGCCGTGACCGCGTCGGTTGCTATTGCGGTGAGCATCAATGGGAAGGAGGTCGCGTATTGCGGCGATTCGACCTTGGATTCAGGTGGAGTGAGGTCAACCGCGAGCTGCATGTCCGGCACGAGAGGAGTGGGCTCCTGATTTCCGAACGCGTCGGTCCCAATCGACCACAGCTCGTACACACCTTCGTCAGAGTAAGTGAACTCCACGGTGCCTGTGGCGATGGTGGCCGGACTGCACTCGATCCTCTCCAATATCGCCGACTGGCCTTCGAAGGAGTACCAGACCTCCGACGCGACAACGCCCGAAAAGAAGCGTCCCTCTTGATGCTGGTCGCTCGATTGATAGGAGATATTCACTGGCAGCGTTGCCGTAACGCCAGGACCGAGTACGGATGATGCTGGTTTCGACGCATCGACGACGGTTTCGCAGTCGTAAGCGTTTGGCAAAGGCTCCTCGTCGCCATCGCCATTATAGGCTACGGTTGAGAACCGGTAATAACCGTCTCCAAAGGACGTGTTGAAAATCAGAGAACTCTCCGTGGCAAAGGAAACGATCCCGCTATTGAACCAATCCTCAGGCCAAGTAATTCCCTCGAGTGAGAAAATGAGCCACAGCTCGACATGGTCGAATCCCGCATCGCCGATATCGACGACGTACGACACAGAAAGGGTGGCGCCAGAGGCTTTGGGTGGGGTCCAACAGCTGGAAAGCGCATATCCTGGGTCGTATGCAGTCCTGCAATCAGCAGTGTCTTTCATTGATTCGACATTGCCCGCGCGGTCATACCCTCTTGTGAAGAACTCATAATTCCCGGCCCCTCCCTCGGGGGTATAGTCGATTGTCCCGGCAGGTCCATATTGATAATCACCGACGTATTCCCACTCCTTTGCTACAGCCGTGGTCGTGCCGTTATCCTCCGTGAAACAGAAGTAGAGCATCACGCCCTCTCCATCGGAGAAGGAATCCGAGATCTCGTAGTCTATGCTGAGCTCGGCGTCATTGCTGGCGTCCGGAGAGTTGCACCGGGATACCGGAGGATCTGTGTCATACCCGACGGCGCATGCCCTGTCATCGGAGATCTTCTCCTTGTTGCCGTCGTTATCGGTCCCGATCGCCACGAAGCGATACGTCGCGTCACCTCCGGAGAAGCTATAGACGAATTCCCCCTCGGCTATGTCGCTCTCGAGGCCGGTGTCCTTCCATTTTGCTCCATCGATTGATGCGAAGAGCTGAACCACTGCAACACCGGAATCATCATCAATTGATGAGTACTGCACGCTGATCGTGGCGGCCGATGTGAATTCAGCTGATACACTGCATGATGTTTCAGGTGGGCTCTGGTCAAGAATATCGCGCCCATCGGATTCAGAGAGACCTTCTCCCAGAGAAAGGGACGGCAGCACGATCGTAAATGCCAGAACCACCCAGACGATTTTCATCGCCATCTTTATTTTCATTATTTCACCCTCACTAATAAGAATTCCTTGTAAACGTGGAGCATGAGATGTCCCTAAACACATTATACCGGTCAAATGTCTATATATAATATAGCACATTTGTCGCCGATCTACCTAATCGTCCAGTCAGAATCTCTGGAGCGAGAAAGCGCACGGCTAAATTGGTCAACAGATGACAGGGGAAAATGTCGATCAATCTGTGCTCGGAGCCCATTTTGACAAGCCCCGAGCACAGATGCGGTAGATGAGATTATCGCTCTATTGTCGAGGATACGGAAGCTATCTCCCCCAAGATATCGAGGGTCCCTGCCTCCGCAAACGCAGCCATGAACAGAAGATCACCCGAGGGTATCCACGGCGCAACCGTAGCATCAATTAGGACAATATCCTCTTCGGCGTAATGCGCGGGAAGATCGACCGAGCTAAAGGTCCAATCTGGGCCCCAATTAGGGTAAAATAACAGGCTTTGCCCGATCATGACCGCCACATACAGGTCGCATGAGCGCTCCTCACCGGGATTATATTGGTTACAGGTCAGATGCAGCCTGTCACCGTCCGATAGCAAGGCGGAATTCAGGTATATCTTGGCCGTAGCCGGCATTTCCGTTGCGATCAGATGAGACGCGCTGTTCGAGATGGGCGACAAATTGCCCGCATTGTCAGTCGATCGCACCGCGAAGTAAACTGTCGTCCCGGGATGAGGTATATTCGCTATCATACGCTCGTACCCGTTGGGTTCGGATGGTGAAAATCCAGCCGCGAGGTCAACGGCAGCGCCCCAATTCAAATCGGTAATCGGCTCGATCCACGCTCTCGCCTGGTAGCTCTTGCACCGCGAACCAGAGACGGCATCCCCTGGAGCGGACCAGATGAGCTCAATCTCAGAGCCGTCGCGGCCGTAGCGAGCCATCAGGTCGTCGATCTGTTCCGGTCCCGCAGTGTCGAGCACGGAGAATGCGCAGCCCTTCGAGCATGTGAGCGTATCGATCTCGAGTTCGACTCGAGCCGTGTGAGAACCGGCAATCCACGAGCCAATCGACCCGGAAAAGACGTTATAGCCGGAGCTAAGCGCAACCGGTAGGACAACCAGCGAATTCTCGTCGATGAATAATTCGATCACCGCATCAACTGGTCCCCTGGTCGGATTGCCCTGAGAGATATCCACGCTATTTTTTATCCCCGCCAGCGCGAATAAGTCGCTCTCATTACGTCTCCTTGCGGAAGATGAGTTCGTGGCATAGACCTTAACCGTGATCACGACATCCTGCGACTCGGATTGATACTCAGCGAATTCGGTTTCGATCGAGACCAAGTTAGCATCACCCACGTCGAAGTGCTCGGAAGCCGTGGAATGGACGATCGACTCATCATTCGCATCACAGAGGGCGAACTCGACCTCATGGACGCCGAGAGAACTAGTGAAGAGCTCGCCCGATATTGTGAGTATGTTCTGATCTCCCGCTGTCAGATGCAATTCATCTGAGCCGAGTCGGTATATGTCCCCGTCAGGTGCGGTTAGCGTCGCCGTCGCCCGAATATTCGCCGCCACGTTGGAGGCGACGCGCAGAACCGATGTGATGGTCTCTCCAGGCTCGTAGGATGTCTGATCGAGGACTGCATCGACGATACGTATGAATGGGCCTGCTACATCGAAGCTATATGAGTAGGTGACGCCCTGCTCCTCGCAGCCGCAATCGCGTATCTCGTAGTCGATGGAGTGTGTCCCTATAGGGAGCGCATCTGGGAGGTCGAAGCTGAAGTTGATGCTGCTCCCACTGAGAGTGTGTTGCGCTGAATAGCCCGGTGCGGACACATGAAGCAGTCCCGATAGTGATGTCTCCACCGTTGCATTCACCGTGTCGCCTTGAGTGTAGACCTGCTTGTCGGTGAAGAGAGTGAGATTGTCGCTCTTGGCCTCCTCGAGGTAGATTGTATTCAGGTAGATCGAGCGGCCGGAGTCTGCATCATGTATCCCGACGTCGATCCTGTGCCCTCGCTCGAACGTCACTGGTACTTCGAATGTCAGATGGTTCGACTCTGCGAGTGTGAAGCTCTGCTGCTCATCGTATTCGGTGAATTTCACCGCGGCATAGAGTGGGATTCCATTCGCCATTGGCTCGTTGGAATTCACATCTAATGCAAGGAGTGCGGTCTCGCCAGACGAGTACGTCTCTTTGTCGAGTCCGAGATCGACCGAAATATCGACGCCAGTCACGTTTATCGTGAGATAGCCGACGACTCCATTCACATCATAGAGAGCCGTGTATGCGCCTCCCGCGAGGTCAACGGGCACCGTGACTTCCACACTGAATAAGTGCTCTTCTGTAGGCTCCAGCCAGTAGTTCTGATGCTCGTCGGCGACGTCACCCCAATCGAAGTGCAGATTGAACTCCGCGCCGACATTCCCAGCATTCGCGACGTCGAAGAGGAGATTCATTTGTTGGCTGGCGACGACCTCCTGGGAGTCGGGAGGGGTCACGATGGGGGTCGCGTCCAGCGATAGCTGCAGGTCGGCCTCTGCGAGTGGGGCACCCGTTCCGCCGAATGAGACAGTCAGTGTGTGATCCCCGAGGGGGGCGCCGACGACATTCACATCAAAGGTCACGACTTGCGATCCACCGGCCTCCACGGTCAGTGACTGCTGAGCGCTGCAGAAGTCGGCCGTCACGCTCAGGACTCCCGAGACGTCGTCCCCGGCGTCATTCTGAACGGTTATCTGGAGGGGGATGGAGCCGTCGCTGTAATCCCCGAGGGTCGCCCACAGGCCGACTGAACGCCCCGAAGTGATATTGATGGTCTCGAAGCCCGTTTCGAACCGGTTGCTATAAAATAGAGTGTAATCGCCGGCCTGGAGGCCATCGAAGGTCAAGGGCTCCCTTACGGTCGAATTCTTCGGCACACTCGGAGAGACGGTTCTGTTGCCAAATGAGTTCCCCGATGAATCTTCGAGCCTGAAGTTAGTCTCGACGGTGGTCTGCCAATTCGAGGCATTGACGAATTCGACATCTATCGTCGCCGTTGGCGCCAGGAAGGCTTCCCCAATCGGAATGCCGATTATTACGTTCGGGCCATAACTAATGGTGAAGGAATGAGTATTGGTATAATCACCTGAAATCTCGATCGAATATGACTTGTCAGCGGCAATCTGCTCTGTCCATTCGAGACATTCCGAGTCCTCCGGCTGCAGATGGACCAAGCTGTGGTCGCTTCCCTTATCGACTGTGAGATTTGCGCCGATCTCAGGGCTCGAGTTGATGAGCATTAGGGTGATCTCAAAGGGATCATCCCCGACTTCCGTCGGAGCGATCAAAATGTCCGATATGCTGGGGCCCTCGATGGAGATGGTCTTACTCGATGTGGCGCCAGCGCATTCCGCGGTCAAGGCAATCTCGCCGGCGGCAGGGGCTGCGAAACTTGTGCCGTATTCGAAGCTGTCACCCGGCCCCAAATCGAATGCATTCGAGATGTAAATCGGGACTCCGGCGGCGAAGATGGTGATGGATAGCCCATTCAGAGGATTATCCGTATAATTGATCGCCTCCCCGAAGATTGAGATGGCGTCTCCCGGTGCATACATGTCTGCGTCGGTGTCAATAGAAAGGGCAAGTGCGTCATCGCCGAAGACTTCGAAAGAATACGAATCAGTCGATAGGGTCTGACCGGATGAGTTGCTCAGCGTTCCGAGCAGCCGGTATCGACCCGATGATAAAGGCCCCACGGCCTCTGAGATATTCAACGTGCCGTCCTCTGGGACGGATACTGTGACGGACTTCTCCCAGAGCGCGCCGTTTCGATCGGGGGTGAGCGCCTTGCTGGCGGGGGCTGCAATGTAGAATACCGCCGGATCGCCGAAACCACCGAAGCCCAGCATCGAGGATGTCAGCAGCCCTCCGTCTGCGGTCAATGCCATGTTCGGCCCGCCGGGCCCAAAGATGTGGCCAGTCTCCAGCTTGAAGACGGATTCGCCGCTTTCATCAAAGCACTCTATGCCGCCGAAGTGCATCGTGTAGATCTTCTCGTCAGCGTCAATGACGATGCCTGAAACAGATGTGTAGTTGTCGCTCAATTGAGCCGTCCAATTGAGAGACCCACCCGGCTCCACGGAATAGAGAACCGTATCGGCGGCGAAATAGACGGTTCCGTCCTCGGCGAAGGAGGCGCCGGAGACTGGGTCCCCAGCACCGATATAGCTCCACTCGATTGCCCCGGAAGAGGGATTCAATGCGTATAGCTCGAATTCACTCCCCGTGCTCGCGCCGGCGATCACGGTGCCGTCTTCCGAGATTGCCGGCCCACCTATGAACATCAGGTTCGGTGCTGCGGTATAACTCCATCGGAATGCCCCTTCACTCGAATGAGAGACGACTTGCGCGATGCCATCCGTCTTCATTATCGTGTTGTATATATTCCCTGAGTCGTCACACGCGGTGAGTCCCAATGGGCATCCCGCCAGGCCAACGTCGAACCTTGTCGAGCCGTCCGGTTTCACCGCACACAGAGTCGGTGGATTTCCGAACGCGAAGATCACATCCCCGGACGGTGCAATCGTTAGCTGGGTCAGATCACCGGAGCCGCTGACACCGGTGGACCAGACCAATTCGCCGGAGGGGCTCAATCTATGGAGCTCTGTATATTCATACCCGCCAAAAGCTCCATAAACGTCGCCATCAGCGCCAAGGCAGGGCGACATGCGCAGCGAATACTCGGAAGGGCTGTAGGTCCACCAGAAAGTCCCATCCTGGTGCAGCGCCAGAATCTGATAGCTGTCGAAGAGGTATATGCCTCCGTTACCCACGACAGGGGCGTTATTTATGTCTCCGTTGAATTCATAGGACCAGCGCAGGTTGTCAGTGGTCGGGCCTACGACCGACCCCAACCCAGACTTCTTGTGGTCCTTTTGCCCCTGCTGCCATTCGATACCACCCGCGTTTATCTCGACAGTATCTGACGCGATCTCGCCCTCGGCATCGGACACGTAGGCCGTCGCCGTGAAGGTGCCACTGGTGTTGTAGATGTAATCTGTGGATTTCTCGCTGCTCGAGCCAACACCATCACCGAAATCCCAGAGGTATTCGTATGGCTCGACACCGCCTGAAACGTCCATATCGAATTGCACGGTGAGAGGTGGCTGGCCTGACACAGGGTCTGCAGATGCTGATACCCACAGCTCTCCCGCTTCCCCTGCGCGAACCACCTGCAAGAGAAGCGTACCACTGAATGATTCGCCGCCGTTCGTTATCATCGCATCCGCCTCGATGCTTTCCCCGGTTTGATAGGCAGACTGGTCGGTGTGAACGTCGAGGCCCGGTTCGAGCCCCGATATCTCGATAGCTCTACTCGTCTCGCCGGATGCTCCAGAGACCGCGTCAGTGGCCTCAGCAGTCAAAACATAAGCGCCGGACAGCGCATCGACTGGAATGGCGAAGTAGAAGTAGTCGAATGCGAGCGGCGATAGCGAAGCAGAATGTCCGTTGCTCTCGTAGGTGATAGCGGCCCCCCGGTAGAGTGTCATGTCACAGCCTATCTCAGCATTTCTGCCGCCAAGATTGGTGACTTTCACGACGATGCTCTCCCCCGCGGAGACGGATGTGTCGAGAACCTCGAGCTTCACCCCGCCCGGCGGCACATTGAATGCAGCCTCATCGCTTCCGGACCCGCCACCCGTCAAGACAAAATCGACGTTAACCGCGTGGGAGCCTTCGCCGATCGATTGAGGCAATGCAGTGGTTGTGAAGCAAGCCGTCTCGTCTGCTCCCGGTATGACCGAGACCGATTGCTGCGAATCATAGGCAATATCCGGCACTGAGCAGTTCACCTGGTAGTTCTGCCTGAAGGAACCTATATTGCGAATGCTCGCATAGATCTCTACCTGCTGTCCAACTCCGTAATTCTGCTCTGACGTGCTAACTGAGAACGATGCAAGACAGTCCACAGCTTCGTGCCAATTCGTGCTCCCGAATGAATCGGTGGCGCTGAATTCGAAGGTGTAAGTGCCGAAGGTCGGCTGCGGAACCGGATTAATGGTGAACTGGGCTGTCTGGGTCTCATTGCTGGGCACATTGTAAGTCGCGGGGGTGAATTCGGTGTTCAAGGACCCATCCGGATTGTAGAGGCTAAGAGCCAGCGACCCACCGGATACGTCCAATATGCTGCTGTTGTTCTTTATCCTGACCGATATGGCTGCC
>JAFGIT010000283.1 GCA_016929465.1 Candidatus Coatesiibacteriota bacterium
AGTCAGCTAATTGCAATATTGACCGATTATACGCCCAACGGGGGATTCAAAAAAAGCCCAAATCTCAAACCTATCTGATTATTGGGGGGGCTCCTTGCGGCCATTGTCTGCGCGTTCGCACCCGGGCTGTGGGGGTGGTCTCGGACTGCATACGTGGACTTTGCGCTGACTTCCATGGTCGTCCTCTTTGCTGCCCTGCTTCTGGTGCCCGGAGCACTCTCGAGAAGAGCAATGTCCGCTGCGCTTGGGCTCGTCTTCGCGCTTGGGATGCTCACCAAGTGGACCTTCTTCGTGTATGTGATCGGGCCTATGTTCGCCATTCTATGGGAGAGGGTGAGAGGGTCGCGAATGTCGGAGGATGAATCAGGCAAGGCGCCTGCCCGTGCGAAGGGGCTCGTCGCTTGCGGGCTGATATTCGTCATGACAGCCTCCCTGGCAGCGCCGTGGTATCTTATGAATGCGGAGAACGTCCTGGGGCGAGGAGGGAGCTCCCTGGCCTCATATCGCGAGATAAGCCCGGCAGGCGGTTTCTGGAGCCTGATGACTGGCTACTTAATCAGACTCGTCACGGATGAGCTGTTCATTCCGTCCTTTGTGCTTGGACTTGCGGGAATTATATTGAGCATCCGCAGGCCAAAGGGACTCGCCTTCCTATTGTCGTGGATTGTCATTCCGCTGCCGTTTTTCAGCTCAGTCGGTCTCCCCGACCTTCGATACACTCTGCCGATCGTGCCGGCCTTCGCCATATTCGCCGGCCTTGCCCTGAGCCGACTCGCCTGGCGTCGCGCGCCGATGGTCGTAGCCGTAATCGTGGTTGGGGTCCTGCTCTCTCAGTGGTTCGTCTTGTCCTTTGGAGTGGGAATTCACTATGGCCTTGCTTTCGACATCGGAGGTATTCATCTGCCGGTCTGGGGGACCATTGCCCAGGAGGTGCGTCCACCCATCAAGTCCGCGTGGCCCTATCGCGAGATATTCGGGCGCATGCACCAGAGTGGGATCGAGCATCCGTCCATCTTCGTGATTCCAGTGACGGCGGAGATGAACCCGTGGACGCTGAAATTGGAAACGCGGCTCTCCGGCGCCGAGGAGATCCAGGTCGAATTCAGGCCATTCGACACTCCTCTGGACGGGCATCTCGATCCGCTTTTCGCCTCAGATTTCATCCTTCTGAAGGACGGCGATCAGGGCGTGCTGCCGTTCTCATCAAAGGCAATCGTGCTTGGAGGGCTTATGCTCGAGCACATCCGGGCTGGAAGAATAAAGCGGTCTTTGATCGCCCGCTTCTCTCTCCCTGATGGGTCGTCAGCGTATCTCATCGGGCCCAACCGCGTGTCGCAGGGACTGATCGACAAATCGAGAAGCGGTCTGAATCTGACCTTCCAGCAGCTCCGAGTTCCTGATAGGCCTGGCAAAATAGTCCGTCCCGCGGCGAAGGCGATGCTCAACGAGTTCCCCCGCGAATTCAGATGGAGTCCGGCCGAGAATGCGCTCTGGTACGTGGCGCGACTTACCGGTCCCACACCCGCATTAGAGGGTCAGGTCTGCGGCGAGCGGTTGAGCATTTCAGAGCTCCAGTCCAGCATGATGCCGGAGGGAGACTATCTATTCGAGGTCGCAGCCGCCAATCCGAAAGGTCAGTCCCGATGGGTCGGAGTGGAGTTCAGCGTGAGCCGGCCCTGAGTGCATATTGTGTGTGAATGGCCGATCGCGTCCCGCGATCCAGCGGGGTCGCGAAGGTCGACTAGCCCTTGATGTTCTCATCGATGTGGGCGAGTTCCCTCTCGAGCTCTTCGAGTCTCGCTACATCCATGAACTCGTATTGGCTGCGGGCGGAGTCCTTGTCATCTTTCGCCTGCTCTTTCGCCTTCTGTATGCCATCGAAAGGCAAAGTGATTATGAACTCGGTGCCGACGCCCTGCTCGCTCTCGATCGCGATCTGCCCGCCGTGCTTCTTGATGATGCTATAGCTAATCGAGAGTCCGAGACCGGTTCCCTGGCCGACTGGTTTCGTGGTGAAGAACGGATTGAAGACATCCTTCAATTTGTCTTCTGGAATGCCGCCCCCGGTGTCCTTAATCCGGACAACCAAGGCGCCATTTTCGGTGGAAGTCTTGATCCATATATCACCCTCTCCCTCGATCGCCTGAGCAGCATTCACGAGTATGTTCATGAAAACCTGGTTCAATTGGCCGGGGTAACACTCCAGTTGGGGGATATCGCCGAACTCTTCATGGACATTTATCCTGTTCTTGAGTTCGTGGTGAACGAGCTTCAGCGTGGTCCTTATGCCTTCGTTGATGTCGGCATGCTTTACTTCCGCCTCATCGACCCTCGAGAAGGTCTTCAAATTGCGGACGATGTCCTTGATGCGAACCGCCCCCTCTTTCATCGATCTAATGCTCCAGGGGAGGCCTTCTTCGAGGAGATAATCGACATCTTCTTCTGAGTCTTTTAGCTCGTCGGCAATCTCCTCGACCTCCTCTCCGTCACCATCACGAGTGGCCTTTAGAAGGTCCTTATAGCGATCGACATAGACGAGGAGTTCATCTACGTTGCTCTCGAGGGCTTCGGCTCCGGCATAGACCGAGGTCGCCGGGTTATTTATTTCATGTGCGATGCCCGCAACTAGTTGCCCGAGCGACGACATCTTCTCGGCCTGGATCAGCTGCTGCTGCATACTCCTCAATCGCTGGAGACTGTCCCTGAGTTCTTTGGTTCGCTCGTTCACCCTCTGTTCGAGATTCTGATTGGCGTCTTGCAGTTCATCCACGAGACAGGCATTGCGACGCCGGAGTTCAGTCTTCTCCAGGGCTGATCTCACGACACCAACGAGGTGGTCCTCATCGTATGGCTTCTTGATGTAATCGAATATGCCTGACTTGAAGGCGCTGCGCATATCCTCGAACTCGGCGAATCCGGAAATGACGATTGAGCCCATGGTTGGGTACTTCTCGCTTATCTGCCTCAACAGCTCCGCCCCGGACATGCCCGGCATGCGCTGATCGGTAAGCACAAGGTCTATCTCTTCGTGATGATTGGCGAGAATATCGAGGGCTTCCTGGCCGCTCGAGGCGGTCAAAAACTCCAGCTGGCCTTCCTCATCAGCGTCCTCCAGAACGTCGATTATCGTCTCGAGGACATGGGGCTCATCATCGACGATCAATAGCTTGTAGTGCCTCAAGGCTCCATTACTTTCCATTGCTACCTCGCCCATGGATAGGAAGCTCCACCGCGAATTCGGTTCCTTCGCCTTCTTCACTATCGACACTGATCGTGCCTTCTCTTCTTTCGATCACTTCCTTCACAATACTTAGTCCGACCCCGGTTCCTTTCGTCGCTGACTTCGTGGTAAAGAACGGATTGAATATTTTCCGCTTGATTTCCTCGCTGATTCCTATGCCGGTATCTCGGCATGTAATCCTTGCATAGCCGTCGATTCTCGTGATGTCAACCTCGATGCTGGGCTCTTCGCCGGCCTTGAATAGCCCGCGTCGCTTCCTCTCATTGATCGCATCCACAGCATTCTTGATTAGGTTCTTGAAAATGTACGAGAATTCATCGGGAGTACATGCCAGCTTGTATGGTTCCGTCTTGGAGAGCTCATCGTAGCCCTTTCCAAGTGTCAGCTTGATGCCCTCGACCTCCCTCAAGTGATCATGGAATAGTGCGATGGTGCTCCTCAATTCTTCCTTCGGGTCAACCGATACACCCAGTCCGCTCTCGGGCCTTTTTCCTCTTAAATGCTCTGATGCAACCTTTATGACCTCTAGTTCACGAAAACAGGGATCGAACGCGCGATCCACCTTCTTCAGGTGGCGGTCTATACCTGGCCCCTCTGCGGCCAGACTCCGGCATCGGATTATCGCTTCCCTCACTTCAGACGAAGATGAATTCGGATCGATCTTGCGGAATTCCGACAGCAGCTCATTGATCTGCTGGAAATGTTTTCTGAGAAGCCTCATTTTGGGGACGAGGACACTCAGGGCATTGCCGATCTCGTGGTAAACTTCAGCGGCGGTGCTAATTGAGACGGCAAACTGCTGCCGCCTGTTGGCCCGGTCTTTCGATGTTTCCTCGGCGTCTTGCCCCCACGCATCATCGCCCTGACCTCTAATCTTATCGCTCAATACACGCTCCAAATACATGACTTACCAAATCTCCGGCGAGCTCCGCTTTTCCTCAAACACAACAACACCGCGCGAAAAAAAGTGCCCAGTTTGATTGCCTTGATTGCGAGTGAACAGAGCCGCTATGCCCACGACGTGGCCATTGAGCTTCTACTCGCTGGCTCGCAAGAACACCTCTTTTTCGCGATTGAGATTCTCAGAAAGCCCATTTAGATCTGCAGCGACAAGCGCTCCGGTCAACGTTGTCGGATGGCCATATAGGAACTGATCGAACTGATATACGCTCTTATTGTGCTTCCTAATATCGAGAGAACCGAATATATAAACCGGCTCGATTGCGAATCTGAATCGCTCACCTCTGAAGCTGACTTTGGACAGCGATTCGATCTTCTGACAAATTTTGATCGCGCTCTCCATTCCAGAAACGAGTCTGCTGAAATTGACTCGGCTCATCGGCCAGCGTGCGGAATAAGTGACGTTGCTCGTGACTCTCAGCGAACGACGCCAGAGGGCACGGGTCTCAAACCAGAATTTGAATGTGCCCTGAACGTCGAGTATCTCCATCTCGATCTTATCGCCCAGGAGCTTCCCTATCTCATCCAAATCCTCGGGGGTATTGGCTATTTTAGCTATTTCTCGCATAAAGAGGTTTCTCGGTGTTCGCGGGAAGAGCACGTAAGAAGCCTCCACAACATATTCTTTTTCACCTAGTTTAAATGCCTCGACGAAATCGTCACGGCGTTTGCGAATCGCGAGCTGCTTTTCGTCGTAGCTCAGGTCCTCGACTTTGATGCCAGCATCCTTGAAGTCACGGTGGAACTGGGTCTGCATCTCGGTCTCGAAATGCGTCATCATCTTCCCGAGGACGAGCTGCTGCTGCTCAATCGACTTGTTGATCAGCTGCCGGAGCTTCTCTCGCTCCCAAGGCTTGTCGATATAGGCGGTTACTTCGCCCTTATTAATAGCATCTTTTGCGACCTCGGCGTCTGTATAGCCCGTTAGGAGCATCCTGACCGCGTGGGGGTGCTTGACCTTCACCTTCACCAGAAAGTCGACTCCCTTCATGCCTGGCATCTTCTGGTCGGAAACAACAACATCCGCCTCGAAGTCATCCAGAATCTTTAGGCCTTCCTCAGCGCTCCCGGCGATTGCAATCTCGTAGTCCTTCCTAAATTGATTCTTAAACATCCTAAGGATCGTCTCTTCATCATCAACGATGAGGACCTTAGGCTTCTGAGGGCGTTCTTCTTTGTCTTCCATTCATATCCTCCGGTGGATAACCCTATCGTTTATTGACAATCGCCCGCAAATCTTGCTCTTGTCGTTCGGGATAAGACCATTCCCTGTGAAAATAATCAACCTGGCAATACAAACTAATACACAAATATAGCAGCACCCGTTACCTTCAGTCAATACCGGAGAGATGATATGTCTGTTCGGGCGTTTGCGTAGAGCGGATTCGAAGACAAAGCAATCGGAATAAGCATCCTTCGCGCCCAAGTCAGGACACGAAATGACAACAATAGACCATTAAACATTATAGGACAATGTCAAGCGAAGCCGATGCCATCAATGGATTGCCCTTCTCTACGGCAGCATCCCTAAATGTTGCAGATGCGGCGTAATCTCCAAACGGTTAATTAGATGGCCATGCAGGGCGACTTGCACTCAAATATCGGTCTGAATCGAGAATTGGAAGAGGCTCAGTTCTCCGACTAACGCAAATTGGCCAGCCTGCATTATTGCACCGACAAAGAAATAGTCGCCATCCGGCCCGGAGGGAACATCGAGAAGCACGACCTTTACTGGGCCAATCGAGGTGCCCTGCTCGACGAAATAACCCGCAAGATATGGAAAGACACCCGGATATAGTGCTGGAAGAGAAATGACGGTCCCGTCCGGCAGAAAGAAACCGATGTAGATATCGACGGCGATCCCCGGCCCGGCATTGCTGAGCGAGGCATGTCCGATGAGCTCATCCCCTGGGAGAAAGGACGACTTATTCAATACACACTCAATCTCGGGACTCTTCGCGGAGGGGAGGGGATGATGGTAGCCGAGATCGACCGTGCCCGAATCGAATACATAGTCGGTCCTGGTCGTGAGCCGGTCCAGTTCGAGCGATATCGCGGTATCGCTTCCGGAATCTATGCAGGGGCTGTCACCGACTTGTCCGGCCTCCTGACATGAAAGGTAGTAATCGCTCATTGGGCCGGCGGCGAACAGCGGGTCATTGGCGATGTTAGTGCCGCCTACCCAGCCGCCCTCCACACAGCAGTAATCCAGGCCGACCGAGCCGTTTTCGATCAGGATATGTTCGCTCCCGTTGCCCCAGAGGATCGAATTCTCGAAAGTCGGCGCCGCTCCCCACCAATTGGCCACGCTGCCGCTGTTCGAACCAGCCGAGTTATTCGAGATGGTGCAATTGGATATAGCGGGAGCGCATATTCCATTTGGGGCTTCGAATTCGAAAGCGCCACCGTTTCCATCGGCGGAGTTCCCCACGATGAGGCAGTTGAAGATGGATGGAGAGGCATCGCCGACGGCGATCCCGGCGCCGAAGTTGGCAGTGTTGTTGAGTATCCGGCAGCTCTCTATTGCCCCATCCAGTTTCCGTCCGGATGATCGAGCCCTTCTCTTGATATCCGCGTTGACCCATGCAATTCCGCCGCCGCCCTTCGTGACAGAATTCTCGGCAATCCCGCAGCCCACAATCATCGGAGATATATTCAGGCAAGAGATCCCGCCGCCGGTGGTGACAGAGCCGGTGCAGCTATTCCTCACTATTTCGCAGTCGATTATCTCGGGGACCGCTGGGTCGGCGAGGCTTGTCATCAGAACTTCTTGGAAATGCTCCCTGGCGGTAAGCTCCAAATAGACCAGATAGATGCCCCCGCCGGAGCCGCCAGCATTCAATCCCAGCCCGGGTTCTGCGGAATTGTCCGCAATCGAGCACCGCTCGATTCTTGGAAAAGAGGTCGATGAGAAGATACCGCCGCCGAGGCTCTTACCGCCGCTCAAGAGAGTGCCCTTGACGGTATTTCCCACGATCTCGCAGTCCACGATATACGGGGCGGAAACAAACATGTAGATGCCGCCGCCTTGAACGGCTTTGTTGCCTGTTATCCGGCAATTGCGGATGGTTGGCATCGATCCCTTATCGCAGAGTATCCCGCCGCCTGTGGAATCGCTCCCGCTTCCGCCAACGTCGCCACCAGTTATGGTGAATCCGTCGATGACGAGGTCGGTGGCCATGTCCAAGTGAATAACGCGGGAGGATGAGCCCGAGGCGTCTATGAACGTGGACTCCATTCCGTCGCCGATCAGGGATACATAGCTCCCTACGCTCAGAGGGAAGGTCTCCCCATTGGCGGCCCCGCTGTAGGTACCTGCGGCCACGTGAATCTCCGCGGGATCCGCCTCACTGCAAATAGCCGACGAAATCGCGTGGCTGATTGTATGCCAAGCAGTGGCTGGCGAGAGCCCGTCATTCGCGTCACTTCCCGTCCCAGCATTGACGTAGAATTCGCCGCCAAATGCCGATCCACATGTCCAAAAAATCAGACCAATAGCACTGATCGCCAAAATCGAGATTCGCATACCCGTCCTCCCCTTTAACGAAATTACACGGCGCACCCTTTCGCGCCGCTATTTTAGATCGTATTCCGAGGAGATTATAGCGACCAAATCGCTCTGGCGTAAAGACAATTTGGGGCAGTTCGAATGCCAGAGATAGCGCGAGCATCGAACAGACGTCCCGCCGACGCCGCTCTGTCACCTAAAACAGCCGGCATCGGCTGATCTCTAATATTACAACAGCCGCGCTCTTACTCTACGATCAGACTGAACGAGAAGAGCGATATCTCACCGATGACATCGAATTGGCCAGGCGTCGAGAGCGCTCCGGCAAAGAGATAGCCGCCCTCC
>JAFGIT010000028.1 GCA_016929465.1 Candidatus Coatesiibacteriota bacterium
CATCGTATTTCCTGTCCCGGTTGACCTCTTCAAGCCATTCATCAAGCTCGCCGAGGTGCTCGGGACCGAAAGGCCCATAGTCGATCCGGAAAAGGTGCTGAAGGAGAGAAAAGAAGCGAAGAAGGAGTAAGCACGGAATAGAAATGGCTTCTGGGGACACGCTGCAAGACCTTGGGCGCATTGTGAGTTGTGTAGGGGCAGGCCTTGGAGGCTATGAAATAGAGATCGAGCGTGGGACTAATGGATCCCGAAAATGCGATGCACAGCAGCTGTAGGGGCTGGCCTTGTGCCTGCCCGAATGTATGGACGGGGACGAGCCACCGCCCTATCATTAGACTGAAACTGACCCATGAGACAGATTCCTTGTGCTTGCCCACGATCTCCACGAGATATGCCAGATGCGAATGACACACTCCCCGGAATCGCGGGGCGCGAGATGTAAATCTCCTAGGTTGCGTGGATATGATTACACCGCCGGGGGGACCTATTTCATCACGGTCTGCACGGAAGGCCGGCGCAACATCCTGAATGACCCCGAGATGATTGAGATGATCACCTCCGAATGGAGGGGTCTAGAGGATAGATTTACCCGCGCTATTCCAGACATCTCAGTAGTCATGCCAAACCACTTCCACGGTGTGCTTTTCTTGTCCCCACGCTCAGCAAACCCGGACGCAAAAGAGGGTCTTGCGGATATCGTGCGCGTCTTCAAGTCGGTTACTACTGTGATATATTTCAGGAGCCGAGGATGCCAGATCCGTGCGAACGACAGACACCGCCTATGGCAAAGGAGTTACCATGATAGGATCATCCGGAATGACACGGAATTGGCCAGAATCAGGGAATATATAGCCAGCAATCCCGACAAATGGGACCTGGATCGCGAAAATTTGGACCGCGTTGATGAGAACAACTTCTATGATTGGCTCTCCGCGCAGGATTAATAATGTCAAATTCGATCCGTGGCGTTATGGGGCGGGGACAAGCCACCGCCCCTACAAGAAATCCGCCGCAAAGCGGCCTTGGCAACACGCCGAAGTAACATAGAAAGGAGATAAGCTTGGCTGAGACACGAGAGCGATGGAAGAGCAGAACAGGCTTTTTGTTGGCCGCGATAGGCTCTGCGATTGGCCTTGGCAATATATGGCGTTTCAATTACATCTGCTTCAAGAATGGGGGTGGAGCATTCCTCATTCCATATCTCACCGCGCTTGTTGTCGCCGGCATTTCTCTTCTTCTTCTCGAGTATGTCGTCGGTCATCGCGCCCGTGGATCGGCGCCTGTCGCCTACAGTCTAGTCGGAAAGAAATGGGAATGGGTCGGCTGGATGACGGTGAACGTCGCCATGTTTGGTATTCTCATTTATTACGTGGTGGTACTCGCCTGGTGTGCAAACTTCCTGAGCTATTCTTTCTCGATGAAATGGGGAGAGGATCCGGGGAATTTCTTCCTGAAGGACTACCTTGGATTGACGAGCGGCCCCTGGGAGATCGGCTCGTTGAACTGGCATATCGTCATCGCACTTGCAGTCGTGTGGGCATTGAACTGGTTCATCACCTATAAGGGCGTGCAGCGGGGAATCGAACTGGCGTGCAAGATATTCATGCCGCTCCTATTGGTGCTGACAATAATCCTCGTCATCCGAGGGTTGACTCTTCCTGGCGCGTACACCGGGATCAAGTGGTATCTTACACCAGACTTCTCGAAGCTGGGTGAATTCAGCGTCTGGCAGGACGCATTCTCTCAGATATTCTTCTCGATAGGCGTCGGCTTCGGGATAATGATCGCCTATTCCAGCTATCTGCCGAGAAAGGCGAATCTGACAGGCAACGCGATGATAACCGCCCTCACAAATAGCGCCTTCTCCCTTTTCATGGCATTTGCCGTGTTCAGCACACTAGGCTACATGGCCACAGAGACAGGCCAGCAGGCAAGTGATGTGGTCAAGTCGGGTCCCACACTGGCCTTTGTTGTCTTCCCGAAAGCTATTAGTTTGATGCCATTTGCGCCCCAGTTCTTCGCGCTTCTCTTCTTTTCATGCCTGCTGGTTGCGGGGCTTTCCTCCTCGATCTCAATCCTCGAGGGCTTCGGCTCGGGGCTTATGGACAAATTCGGCTTCTCGAGAAGGAAGACTGTGACCACCCTCTGTGTCATAGGATTTCTGGGTGGGCTGATCTACTGCACCGGTGCCGGTCTCTTCTGGCTCGATATTGTGGACCACTTCATCATGAACTATGGCGCGGTTCCGCTCGCTGTCATTGAGTGCATTGTCTTCGGCTGGCTTATCAAAGGCGTTGTCAAGAATAAGCGCGCCAAAGGCGCGGAGTTTCTCATGATGCACATCAATGATGTCTCGGACCGCAAAATCCGCTCCTGGTGGGTATGGATCGTCAAAATCGTGATCCCCGGAATCCTGTCGATTATAACTCTGATTGGCCTCTACAACATTCTCACCAAGGGATATGAGGGCTATCCGGTCTCCGCGCTGCTCGGTATAGGTGTTGGGGCTATTCTCATATTCCTCATCATCGCGCTTTGCATCGCATTCAAGCCTTGGCATAGAGAGAAGCATCTCGGCTGGGAGGATGAGGAGGACGAGGATTAAGGTCCATTTCCCGATACGGCCGCGGCGGCGGGAGTTCTCTGGGCATAGAAGTGGCATCGGCTTCTGCCATCTAATCTGGGGCATGGCACTTATTCTGTTCTAGGCGCCCTCGGTATGTCGCCGATTGGTATGACGGGGGAATTCCCCTGAAGAGCCCGGCCAGGCTCTTATCTCCTATGGGCACAATCCGGTTGAAGTGCGCTCGATTTGAATCCCGCTATGCGCTCTGCCGTCCTTCCGTTTTACGGCTATTTGACAGGCAATCTCAAGTAGAGTATCGTTGGAGTTAAATGCTCAGAATGCGAAATTGATGAAGTCAATTGAGGTGCGTTTCGGAAAGGGAACCGGGGATGAGCATCGAGTCTGGAACAGTGATAATCGTGTTCTCGGTCATGGGGATCGCAGCGGCATCGATTAGGCGTCTGTCAAAGCACTCCACCGGGTATTTGTCATCTAACATCAAAAGGCGGTCCCAATGAGACTACTCAGGGCGATGGGCTTCGCATTCGGTGCCGGCGCGACATTTTGGATACTGCTCTCGCTTCTCCCCCACTTTGCGTCAAGTGATGCCTCGTTTCTTATCGGGCTCAGCTCGAGAATTGGGGGCAGCGATGTATTAATGTGGCTTGCCGCGGCCGGGTTGGTCCTATCGCTTGGCCTCTTGCCCCCAGTGGACTCCGGCGAGCGAAGATCCGCAGGCGACAAATCCCCGGAGACCGATGAATCTGGTCTTGTCCAGCCTCCAGATGTGCAAGAGGCCCGGTCTGACAGCGAGTCAGGATATCGAGAGTTAATAGAGAGATTTGGTGATGTCGTCTATCGGATCTCGGTGCCCGACGGCAGGTATGAATACTTCAGCCCGACATCCGAGCAGGTGTTCGGCCACTCTGCCGAAGAGGTCCTTGCGAATCCCCTGCTGATAAGAGACATAATAGACCCGGAATTTTCGCAGTGCTTCCGGGAGAATTGGGGAGAGATCAAGCGGGGACGAATCTCGCCATGGTTCGAGTATCGGGTGATTACTCCGGATGGGCAAAAGAAGTGGATACGGCAATCGAGCAGGGGAATATTCGATGACAAGGGGAATATCATAGCCATCGAGGGTATCTGCAGGGACATTACCGATCTCAAATTGGCGGAGATTGCTCTGCAGAAGAGCGAAGAGCGTCTGGTCAAGCTCAGTGCCTGCCTCCTGGGATTTGGAGCCGATATCACAGAAAACACAGAGCGTCTGACGTCTCTCATCGGAGAGGTTCTGGGCGCTGCCTGTGCGCTATATAATCAAATGGACAATGGTGTGTTGCATTCTGTTGCTTGCTGGGGGATTCCCAGGGACCTCACCCTCGAAGTTGAGCATGAAGGACAAATCTGCGCCGACGTAATTCGTAACGCGAATAGCCAGGCAATAATTGTGCGTGACTTGCAGAATTCCAAATACGCAGAGATTGACCCCAGCATCAAATCCAGCGGGCTGCAGACGTATATCGGACAGGCGGTCAAGTGCTGCGGCAATGCTATCGGTTCCCTCTGCGTCTTATTCAAAGATGATTTTGAGCCTACACACGCAGACCTGGAGCTCCTTCGGATTGTCGCTTCGGCTCTCGAAGTGGAGGAGGGCCGCCGAAACGCGGAAGTCGCCTTGCGGGACAGTGAAAGCCGCTTCAGGGCGATGTTCGAGCACATGAGTAGCGGAGTTGCAATTTACGAGGCGGTTGACGATGGGGAAGACTTCATCTTCAAGGACTTCAATCCGGCCGGTTTAAGGATGGAGAAGGTAGAAAAGGAAGACATTATCGGAAAAAGGGTCACCGAGTGCTTCCCGGGAGTGCGCGATATCGGACTGCTCGAATCCTTCAGGAGAGTCTGGAAGACGGGAAAGCCTGAAAGGCATCCAATCAGCCTCTACAGAGATGATTCGCACGTCGGATGGAGAGAGAATTACGTTTATCTGCTCTCTTCGGGTGAAGTGGTCGCCATATATGACGATGTTACAGACAGAAAACAGGCGGAGGAAGCACTGGGTCAGAGCGAGGCAAAATACCGGTCATTGACCGACGATGTCCTCGAAAGCTCAGGCGTGGGCATTTTCATTCTGAATGCCGAGTTCGAAGTGGTGTGGGTAAATGATGCGCTCTTGAGGTTCTTCGGCCTCCGTAAAGAGGAGCTAATCGGAAAGGACAAGCGACAGCTGGTCCACGACAGGATCAAGCACATCTTCTCGGACGGAGAGGAAACCGCAAACAGGGTGCTCGCGACGTATGACGACAACACTTACACCGAGATTTTCGAGTGCAAAATTCTGCCTGGCGAAGGTCGAGACGAGCGCTGGCTCGAGCACTGGAGCCAACCGATTCGCACCGGGCTCTATGCGGGGGGCCGAATTGAGCATTATTATGACATAACTGCCCGTAAGAGGGCGGAGGAGGCTCTGAGAGAGAGCGAGGAACGCTATCGTCTCTTCGCCGACAATGTCTCGGATGTCATCTGGGTCAGAGAGCTCGAGAATATGGAAGTAACTTATGAAAGCCCATCCGTCACTGATCTGACTGGCTTCAGTCTCGAGGAGGCGGTCTCCCTGTCTCTGGCCGAGGCATTGGCCCCCGAGTCGCTGGCGCTGGCCGAGAGGGTGCTGAAAGAAGAGCTGGAACTGGAGATGTCCGGCAAGGCAGACTTCCATCGCTCTCGGACGCTGGAGCTCGAGATGCTCTGCAAAGGCGGAGGCACCGTGTGGACCGAGAGCAAGATGACCTTCCTCCGTGACAGCGACGACAGGCCCATAGCTGTCCTGGGAGTCACCCGTAATATTGCGGACCGCAAGAGGGCGGAGGAGAGATTACTACAAGCACAGAAGATGGAGGGGATCGGGCGACTGGCGGGAGGGATCGCCCATGACTTCAACAACCTTCTGACCGCGATCATCGGCAATCTCGATCTCCTCAAGATGAGCTTACCACCTGACGGGAGGCCTCCGGATGAAATCGAAGAGATTAGCCAGGCTGCCTTGAGAGCAAGCGAGCTAACGCAACAGCTGCTCGCCTTCAGCAGGAAGCAGATCATCGCGCCGAAGCTGATGGACCTGAACCGAGTAATCAATGGAATGAGCAATATGCTGAGGCGCCTCATAAGAGAAGATATCGAGATATCTATAGCCCTCGGCCATAACCTGCCATCAATCAGGGTCGATCCGACCCAAGTGCAGCAAGTCATAATGAACCTTGCGTTGAACGCCAGGGATGCAATGCCATTCGGGGGCGAGCTGAAACTCGAGACGGATTCCATTCTCATGGATGAAGAGTATCAGCGTGATCACCCCGATGTGACTCGCGGCCCCTATGTGTGCCTGATGGTGAGAGACACCGGTCAGGGCATGGATGCAGAGACGCTGTCCCACGTTTTCGAGCCCTTCTTCACAACCAAGAAGATGGGTAGGGGAACGGGCCTCGGATTATCGACCGTCTATGGCATCGTGAAGCAATCGGGTGGATCAATAGCTGTCCAGAGTGAAAAAGGCTCTGGAACCTGCTTCAAGGCGTACTTTCCGGCCTTCGGAGAGAGGGCCGGCGAGGTCATAAAGAAGGATCGCCAGAGCAGGACCACTAGTGGTCAAGGAGAGACGGTCCTCGTTGTTGAGGATGATCTGGCCATTAGAGTGCTCATCGAGCGAGTCCTGTCTGTTGCGAATTACGACGTCAGAGTCGCATCAAACAGCGAGCAGGCCCTGGCCCTCGCGCAAGAGCTGGGCGAGGACCTCGCTCTTTTGCTGACAGACGTCATCATGCCGGGAATGCAGGGAAAGGATTTGGCGGAGGTTATAAGGCGCATTTGCCCGAGCTTTGGAACCATCTTCATGTCCGGCTATACCGAAGATGTGATTGCGCATGCGGGAGTGCTCGATGAGGGGGTCGATTTCATGAGCAAGCCTTTCAGCCCGCAAGCTCTCCTTCTGAAAGTCAGGGAAGTGCTGGATGGGGCGAAGCAGAATGGCTAAGGAAATCATATTTCAGGTTGAGGAGTCACCGGAGGGCGGCTTCGAGGCATGGGCACTCGGATACTCCATTTTCACAGAGGCTGACACACTTGAGGAGCTCAGGCAGGCTATCGCAGAGGCTGTTCGCTGTCATTTTGACAGCAGTTCCGCAAGCGTCGCCGGGGGTGTTCGGTTTTTAGGCTCGGATTGATGCATTAGGCACAGGCATCTTCGGTAAG
>JAFGIT010000284.1 GCA_016929465.1 Candidatus Coatesiibacteriota bacterium
AAACCTAACTCGGTCCCGATCTGAACGAACTCGTTATGGGCCTGATTCGCCTTTTCCCAGCGGCCGACGAAGTCGGTTTCGCGAGCGGCGTCTCCTCTGTAATCGAGATAGTAATACTTGAAGTTGCCCATCCCAAGCCCTACGAGGAAATGATCAGAGATCATGCGCTTGCCCGATGCCCACTCGACGTATCGCGTGTTGGTCCTCAGGCTCAGGACACTCTTGATGTTCATTATCCTGTCATAGATGAATGGATTGACGGCAACGTAGAAGGCAATGAATGCCACGACTATCACGCTCGCGATCGCCATCATCTGCTTTTCCCCTCTGGAGAAACTGCTCCTGAAAAGAACAAGGGCAAGGAATATGCCAATGGCGAATACCCCCGCGATTAGCGCGCCTCTCGTGCAGGCGGACAGGAGGCCCCCGAACAGGGCGATCGCTCCGATCAATGCGAATACTTTGACCTCCCTGCGCCTGGCAAAAAAGAAGATTCCGAGCAGAATTGGCAACGCGGCGACCAGATAGCCCGACACCGTGTTCGGATTATCGATGAAACCCGAAGAGACGGTTCGACCCTCGTATTCCGCCTTCCGAGGGACGAAGAGCGGGTCCAGGTTGTAATACTGGAGCATGCAATATGCACCCATGAAGCTGCTCGCGATCGCAATTAGTGCCAGCAGCGCGAGGAGCCTCTTATAGCTGGTCCTAAGGAACTCATACAAGATCAGGCAGATGGCAACAGCGCCAAATACGGTGAAGGCGGTATCCCAGTAGTAAAAGAAACTCGCCACGTTGAGCATCGAGAGCAGACAGGCTCCGACAATCATCAGAAGCGGCGCCGAGATTGGGGTCCGTTTAATCAGGTCCAGCCAGTGAGATATGCTGAACAGGTTCTCGAAGGTGTCGGAATCCCATTTCTCGAAATACTTCACCAGCCACGTTCCGACGATGAGCGCACAGAGAATCTGAAACGCGGTCTCTTTCGGACGGCGAAACGCCACGCTCGCGTCCATATACTTGTGATATATGAAGGGCGAAACAAAAAGCATCGACGCGAAGAAGCCGAAAAGAAGCCGATCACAAACTTGGCTCAATACTGATGGCCCGTTCACTGAGTCGGCTCTACTCATCTCGATGCGACCATTCTATATCTCATTCATCCACTCCTTCAAGACACCAACGATCCGCTGGGCGGCTTTTCCATCTCCGTAGGGATTCCTACGCGATGCTACGCTACGATAATATCGCTCATCATTCAACAGCTTGTCCGTTTCGCTGAGAATCCTGTCGGGCTGAGAGCCAACCAGGACGGATACCCCGGCATCCAATCCCTCGAGTCGCTCCGTCTCATCCCTCAGTACAAGAACAGGCTTTCCGAGCGAGGGTGCCTCTTCCTGAATTCCCCCGGAATCCGTGAGAATCAGGTGCGATTCTCTCATGAGAGCCACAAATTCGACATAGTTAAGCGGCTCTAGAAGCCGAATGTTCTCCACCTGCGAGAGCATGGGCATGACAGCCGACCTGACCTCGGGATTCGGATGAACCGGGAACACTATATCACATTCGGGATGCCTTTCCGCAATCATCTTGAGCGCGGAGCAGATCCGCCGTATCGGCTCGCCGAAGCTCTCCCGTCGATGAGCGGTGACTAGTATCAGGCGTGAGTCGGTCTTGAATCGGGAGGCCTTTGCGCCGGCAGCCGAGTCGAGCACGAAATGCAGCGCATCTACCCCGGTGTTGCCGGTCACGCGGACATTGCTCTCCGGTACCCCCTCGTTCAGCAGGTTCATTCGAGCACGCTCCGTCGGGGCGAAGTGTATATCAGCGGAGGTGCTCGTAAGCCGGCGATTCATCTCCTCGGGAAACGGATTGTATTTGCAGGAAGTTCTGAGGCCTGCTTCGACATGGGCCACTCTAATCTTGGAGAGGTAGGCTGCAAACGCCCCGAGGAAAGTGCTGGATGTATCCCCTTGAACCAGGACGAGGTCCGGCTTCGACAAGGCTAGCGCATCCATCAAGAGCGGCAATCCGCGCGAGATGACGTCGGACGGCGACTGGTCGGCCTGCATGAGTCTCAGGTCGAAATCGAGCGAGATCCCGAACACATCGAGAACCTGCTCGAGCATTTCGCGATGCTGAGCGGTCCCGCACAATTCGCACTCGAATTCTCCCGATTCGGCACGAATTGCAAGGATCACAGGCGCAAGCTTGATTGCCTCCGGCCGCGTACCAAATACCACGAATATCTTATTTCCTTTCATACGCTGCACAATGTAGCACCGAATGCAGAAAGGCCAAGTCCTAACTGAGGCTCGAGCAGCGAATTGGAAGTTGGATCGGTCGTTCGACAATATGGCTCATGGACCTCCGCGAGGCTCCCGCTGAAGCTAAAGAAAAGACCGAGATATTCCGAAGATATTGAAAACTGGTGGGGTGCACTCAACAGCCGAATAGGTTCCATATCAGGTTTTGTGAAGAAAGGGTTGCCTATTGAAATCCCTCATCACGCCAAGGACGGCAATCAATTTCGGAACGGACTTTATACTCTCTACAGTTAGCTTCGGGATCAGTATGGCCCTCGTCGCAGCGGGAATTGGCGAGGGGCGGCTTTCTTCTGATCTTCTCTCTCTTCTCGGGGGAGTGCTCTTCGTACGAGCTGCACTGATCATCGCGCTGGGAATGCCGCGTCAGAAATGGGGCGCACTGACCATTCGCGACATCAAGCAGTACACCAAGATGGTGATGTTCGGCTCCGTCCTTTTCTATGGCTCATATTTCGCGGCGTCCAAGGAGATACTTGCGCTCAAGCTCGCTGTGGTCGACTCGTTGCTCCTGATAGCATTGCTGTCGGTGTCCAGATTGATCGCGTCCGTCCCCGCAAGAAGGTCAATGTCGCGGGCGGCGACTCCAACCCTGATAGTCGGTGCCGGCGAGGCCGGGGAGATGGTGTGCGACGAGATCTTCAAGCATCCCGACCTGGGACTCAAGTTGGTCGGCTTCATCGATGACGACGAGCGGAAGATCGGGGAGCGAGTCAGGGGAATCCGAGTGTTGGGCGACAGGCACGCGATCCCTGAGATAGTCGAAAAAGAACGTATAGGCCACATTATCATCGCCATCCCATCCACTTCAGGAGAGCACATAAGGGGAATTGTCGATCATTGCCGTGGCCTCGGAGCAGATATCCAGATCGTCCCCGCATTGAAGGAGATAATCGATGGAACAGTGCAGCTCGAACAGATTCGACCGATCCGCGTCGAGGACCTTCTACATCGAGACCCCGTCGAGATAGACCTATCGACAGTGAAAAAGAGCATCTACTGCAAGAGGGTTCTCATAACTGGGGCCGGCGGGTCGATAGGCTCAGAACTCGCCCGGCAGATTAGCACATATGATCCCGAGAAGCTCATACTTCTCGACATCGACGAGACAGCGATTTTCAACATCCACAGGGAACTCACTGCGAGGCCCTTGTCATGCTCAATCTGTCCCATCGTGGAAGACATCGGGAATGCCCCCGCTATGAGGGCTCTCTTTGCATACCACAAGCCTGACATAGTCTTCCACGCGGCAGCCCACAAGCATGCTCCGCTCATGGATGTGAACTTCAGACGGGCAATCAGGAACAATGTGTTCGGGACTCTCAACCTACTGAAGGAAGCAAAAAACGCCGAGGTCCAGAGCTTTGTCCTTATATCGAGCGACAAGGCCGTGAAGCCTGTCAACTTCATGGGTGCTTCAAAGAGGATCTGCGAGATATTGACCCGGCGCTTCGGTGAAGGTGAGGACGGGCAGTTCGTCGCCGTCAGATTCGGCAACGTCCTCGGAAGCCAGGGGAGCGTGGTACCCATCTTCGAGGAGCAGATAAGAAATGGCGGCCCGGTCACGGTGACGCATCCGGAGGTAACGCGCTACTTCATGACGATATACGAAGCGGTTCAGCTGATAACCCAGGCGACGGTTCTCGCGAGGAGCGGGGAGATCCAGGTGCTCGATATGGGCAAGCCGGTGAAAATCAAGGACCTTGCGGAGGACCTGATAAGCCTATGCTCAACCTCGAGACAGAACAGGATCAAGATCAAATACACCGGGCTCAGGCAGGGCGAGAAACTCGATGAAGTGCTCTGGTCGGAAGATGAGGAAGTTCGGGTTACGTCCCATCCGAAGATCAATGCCGCGGTCCCGCGACATGGCATCGATATCGACCTCGATGCTGTCATGGATAGCCTCTGGTGGGCAGTTCACTGGGGAAGCAAAGAGGAGATCGTGGAGATCATGAGGACTCTCATCCCCGAATTCTGTCCGCAGGAGAGCTTCGAGAAAGACCTGGAAGAGGTCGCCTTGCCGCTATCGTATGATGTTGAGCATTCGATTGAGTCGCAGCCTCTCGCCAAGGTGGGTTATGTTGAACCACACTAGTTCCGCGAGCGAGTGAGGCTTCTCAGACTCGGTCTTGTCCTCGAATGCCACCTGGAATGGCATCCATGAGAAGTAGATCAAAAAGGCTCGTCCCTTAACGAAATCGCTGTCCAGCGGTCCCCAGTACCGCGAATCGAGGCTGTTGTCCCGATTGTCGCCCATCATGAAATAATTCCCCTCGGGAACGTGTACCGGACCAAACGTGTCACGCTGATTACGCTCGCGGGGTATCACCCAAGGGCTCGCGTGACGCTCAAAGCCATAGACCGCCTCCTTGCCGTCTATCGACAGCCGCTTGGCGCTGCATTCAATCGTCGTCCCGGGCATTCCGACCATGCGCTTGATATAGTCCTGCTGGAGCTTGGTCGGGTTCTTGAAGACCATGATGTCTAGTTGTTCGGGATCGCGCACCGGCAGTATCCACTTCAGCGGGCCAAGCCCCTCGGTGTTGTAGATCATCCGGTTGACCAGGATGTGGTCCCCTCGTAGAAGGGTGGTCTCCATCGAACCTGTTGGTATCATGAATGCCTGTACTACGAATGTTCTCAGGAAGAACGCGAGGAGTATCGCGATTGCGGCCACCTCCACGTATTCAATCAGCCGCTGGGCGATTGGCCCCATCAGTGCATTCTCGGGGGGATTGCTGGTCTTTCTGTCGCTCAATCTGAACCTTTCACATAATCCGATTCATTCGCTGATACTCATCAACTGAAATCGACTGGTCTCGATGAAAAAACACGCCAGTTAGCCCATTAGTTTCATGCCGATTGAGGCCCACGACCTGTGAAGACCTAATGCGACCCCGCGGGTTGCCTCAAACCGTTCCGCCGGCAACGATCATTCTTGACATCAGCACGCACAAATTCTTAATATATCCTATGTGATATGTATCTTTCGAGAAATACTCGCAGACTGAATCGAGGTCGTGGTGTTTCGTTTGTTCGCCGGTAATGGAAATTCGCGATGTGGGGAGATGTTCCCATTTAATCCTATCCACCAGCGTCCCCCTCCTCACTGAGATTGATCCCAGACCGGAGCCATCTCGCCGGCCCTGCATCGAGTTCATTAGCTCAGCCCAGCGAGGGCTTTGAGCTGTATTGTCTTTTGAATCAGGGATTGTATCTCGGACAAACCCCTTCTCAGGGAGGAATCAGCATTGAGGATTTTATTCAGGCTTCTAATCATCGCAATATTGTCGATTTCTGCGGTCCATGCGCAGGATTTCGTGCAATATCAAAACTCATTTACAAATGGCGGCGCAATCGCGATTGGATCGACCGGAGAGGTCTGGTACCAATGCGGCGCTCAGCTCATCAATTTCGACCCCCAGAGTACCCTCGTGCGCAGGTACAACCTGCCCTCATCTTATCCCGGCTCGATTGCCATCGACGGCTCGGGAGCGGTCTGGGTGTTTTGTGGGGGGACGATCTTTCGGATGTTCGAGGGCTCGGCCTTGACGTTTCCCCTGATGGGTGGCAACGGAAGAGTGATGGCCGCCGCCCCCGACGGGAGCGTCTGGGTGAATTTCTATTTGAACCGCAATTTCCTGATTCGTTACCATAACGGCTCCTGGGAGGAGGTCCCCGATGTGCCCTCGACG
>JAFGIT010000285.1 GCA_016929465.1 Candidatus Coatesiibacteriota bacterium
ATTGCAATATTGACCGATTATACGCCCAACGGGGGATTCAAAAAAAGCCCAAATCTCAAACCTATCTGATTATTGGGGCCCCTGACCTAGTGCCTCCGAGAGTGGAGGGGATGTCGCCCTCGGTACTACCTCTCGCGAATAATCAGCCTATGCGGGACCAAATGCACACCGTACCGTGGCGCACTTCCCGCAGACCATCGCGGAGCTGAGGTCCAGGAAGTTCTCGGCATTCCTGGAGCAATGCTCAAAACATGCTGCGGCATCGAAGCCATCGGCACGAATAGCACCGACCGGGCAGATGGACATGCATTCCGTACAGCTCTTGTCGCGGAGATAGGCGCAGTATTCCTCGGCTGGTTGGAGAGAAATTTCCAGTTTATGGGTCGTCACAACGGAAACGAGCCGGCCGGCACAGCCACTTCTCGTTATCAGCATCCTGTTGAGGCCATATTTTCCGAGGCCGCATAGCGAACCCATCAATTTGTGGGACCATTCGCCCGAAAAAGTCTCTCTATCGAAGGAACCTGTGGGCGGGATCGCGCTCGCTTTTTCTCCGCATGCGACCAATGTCAGCGCCGTTACGGTGCCAATTCTCTGCGCCATCTCGTTGGTCTTTACATAGGCCTCCGCCCAATCCCGGGTCGCATACTTTCCCTTGCGGTTTGAGACCACGATCTTCTCGCTGAAGGGTATGAATATGGCAATTGCGCTGTTTGCTCCGGGAAGCATCTGGTTCGGGCTCGAGTGCCATTCGGCGACCTCAGCAAAAGCCTTTTTCGCCTCTGGACTGTGAAGATCACAAAAGCCCATGATGGGCATCCTATATAGACTGCCGTCACCCTCCTCCTTCATTAGGCGGCAGGCAACGTCCAGCAGCAGGTCCCGAATATCTTCACTCATTGCAGCCTCTCATCGACTCTACTCCCGCAACATCCAAAAGGTCCGAGCACGCGAGCGGGAAATGACATACAGATTATAGCATCCATTCAGATAGCGATCACGATGATCGTCGGTCCTATCAGCGATGCCGATCCGGCAAATGTTGCCGCGCCACCCTTCGCGGCCCTGATCAGCGTTGTCATTTGCTTCTTCCTGGCTGAATTATCGGAAATCGAGCTTCCCTGTTGAGTCAGCGACGATACTCTCATCGCGATGTAACGGTCGCCTTCCTCGGCGTAGAACTCTTCAGGGATATCATTCAGGCTCCTGATGTGTATCACTTCGAAATCGCAATCTGAGATCTCGAGTGCTCCATCCTCGATAATCACCTTTGCGCCGGGTTTCACAGTCTCGCGCAGCCACTCCGCAGCCCGTTCGTATGTTGGCGTTTTCGACATTCTCTCGATGTATCCCACCGATGAGGCAAGCGGAAGAGAAAGCGCAAGGACCACCAGAACAGGCCTGAATGGAATGGATCTCGCTGCTGTTTGAAAGGCCCTCCTGAGGGCATCAGCAGCATTCAGAATTCCGTGAGCTGCGAAGATGCAAATTATAGGTGCAGACGCTGCCCCTGAGGAGGAGGGATGGTCTTTGGCGACTAGCCCCGCTAATATGGCCAGCACCGCATATCCGAGCCAGGCCAAATCGCTCCACTTCGCTTTTGCGAAGGCCCATCCAATTCCTATAGAGGCGGCAATCGCAACAGAGATTGCCCCCAGACCGAGCGAGGCCGGCGAGGCGGCGGCGTAGAGAGCGTCGAAGCTCGGGAGATTCTGGAGCTGGTCTCGGTCGAATATCAGCATATTGATGACAAGAGCTACAACCGCGCCGCGTATTGCCCAATGTGATCGTATAAGTCTGATTGCGTCTTCGGAATCAACTCCCGTCCATCTTCCTGCGTGATACAGGAGTGCGCCAACGGCGAGTATGGATAGCGAGACTCCGAGCAGTATGGGATTTCCCGCCACGAGAATCGCGAGCCCGGGGAGAATCAGGAATACGAGGGAACGCGATGCTGCAGACTTGGTTGACGCAGGATTGTAGAGCACGAGGCACCAGACAAAGACCGCGAATATGCCATTGAACGACCCCACTGCGAGCAGGAAGCCGGCCCAGAAGAACTTCTGCCTTGCCTTCCCGCTTGATGGTGTGCGAAGAAGATAGAGTCCGGTGAGCCAGAGCAGGCCCATCACGCTCTCTCCTAGAGAGAAGCGTGGCCAGAACGACGCAATCGGGTGGAGGGCAAGTAGCGCCGCGGCAAGAAGCGCCGATGCGGAGCCAAAGAACATGTCTGCAACGGCCCAAACTAGCAGAACAGCAGCGCATCCAAGGAAGGCATTGAGAATTCGCTGGTTCTCGAAGAAATACGGCCAGTGCGTCCTGTCTTTTATCCACTGATTCAGCCTGGAAAGACCGATTGGGTCGTATTCCCTGGGTACGGATTCGGCAGCATTGCTGAGCTTCAGGATGGTGTTCGCTTCGGCCGAATATTGCCATTGTGGGAGACCGAATTCGAGGCAGGCGATGCGTATCACACAGGCGCCACATAAAATAGCCAGCAATATCAGGAACTGCAGCCTAATTGTCCGCCCCCGTATCTACAAGAGTTCGATATACGCTTCCGCCGGTTGACAGACGCTTTATCTCTAGAATAGTGCGATTAAATCATCAAATCAGATGCAGTGAAATAACATCTACCTGCAAGGTTCCACTAGTCTAGTGCGATTAGATAGTGGTGTACATTATGGTACGATTTAGAAAAGGTCAAGAACTTACGATTATGTAATAACCGACTTTGTCATTGAGTGTTCAGTAATTGGGCGATGATCAGGAACTCATCCTCAGGCCTGCTCGGGCGGCAGCAAGCTGGCGGCATGCAGACAAGGATCGGCCTTATTGACTTATCGGGCGCGGGGGTGGCAAGATTGGCTGAGTTAAGGCAATTAGAGCGTAATGGAGCAGACTATGGATGATGATTTTACGGGAAGTGGGCACCAGACGGAGTCTGGGCCATCTATACCGGATGAGCTTCCGGTAGTCCCCGTGCGTGATATGGTCGTTCATCCGTATATGGTCGTCCCTTTACTCGTATCCAGGGAGATATCCGTCAAGGCGGTTGATGCTTCCCTCGCCAAAAAACGATTTATTCTCGTCGTCGCACAGAAGGGTTCAGAGGTTGAGGATCCCACTCCTGCGGACATATATGACGTCGGCGCAGTCTGCCTGATCATTCGGATGCTCAAGCTCCCTGATGGTCGGATTCGGCTCTGGGCGCAGGGGGTCGACCGGGCCCGGGTGAG
>JAFGIT010000286.1 GCA_016929465.1 Candidatus Coatesiibacteriota bacterium
AAAGAGACCGAGGTCCATCCTCAAATTCGTTCCGACGAATACTCGGGGGATGCTTATATAGTCAAGGGATTTCGCCGGACAGTTTCCGAGGGAGCGAAGACTCTCTATGATCTCTGGGCCAAGAAAGCCATATACAGGGTGGATACTGGGACGAACGACGCATCTGAAAAATTCCATTTACTCGAGGACGTACTCCCGGCGAGCACGTACTTCGGTGAGGGGGACGAGCGGGTCTCGTTCAGCGCGGACGAAGGCAGATACGACCCCGAGTCCGACAATCTAGTGCTTCGCGGAAATGTCATGGCGATGCTGGAGACCGGCCTGACGCTGAAGTGCGACGAGGTTAGATTCAGCAGGTCCGAGATGGTCGCCTCGAGCGATAGCCTCGTTGTGATCTCCGGGGAGGGGATCCATTTTCAAACAAGGGGCTTCGTTGCCGATCTCGTCCTGAAGGAGGTGTTCTTCCCTTCGAGGATATATCTCACTGGAAATTCAACCCCGACTCGGCTGCTAAATTTGCTTTCCAACGACGATGCGCCATCTGGATCAGGGGAAGCATTGGAGGACGGTTTCTACTTGACTGCCGATCAGATGTTGTTCGGAGCCAAGACGCGCGTCGCAGAGCTCAATGGTGACATTTCCATAGAGTCAGGAGACTACGAGGTTCACGCTGAGCAGCTCAAGCTCGGCTGGAAGGAAGAGCCCAGGGAGATCGAATGGGGGGAGCTGCATGGGCTGGTTCTCGTCAAGACCGCCGACGGCTCAATTGGTTGCGACTACGCCGAATATAAGGAGGGGCTTCTTCGCCTGAAAGGAATGCCGCTATTCATTCGCGATTTCGACCGGCTCGAGGGTCTGTTCGAGGATGATTGTTCCAAAGGAACCAGTGAACCTCATTGGGCGACTATCTTCTCGAGTCTGATGAGTGAAAAGGAAGCAGATGGGGAGGTGTCTTTCTATGGAACCAGGGCGAGATTCTTCATGTTTCGCTCGGCCGCGAGCTACCTCGGATGCACCACCTTGAGCGGCAGGGAGTTCCGCTTCGAGGAGGAGCCCGGCCGGCTTCACGTGATTGACGACGTGGACCTCACGCTCAGCGACATTCCGGGGATTGCAGACTCGTCATCGGAGAGAAGCGTTCATATCACATCAGATTCTCTCGACTATGATACGAAAGCAAAAGGAGCACTTTTCACGGGAGATGTGAATGTCCGCAGTCTCAGCGACTCGATTGACTCGGATACGCTTTTCATAAAGCTAGCGGATTCTGGCGACGAGGGCGTGCAGGTCGAGTCGCTCGAATTCGACGGCTCTGTCGAGGCCTTGCTCTCGATACCATCAGATTCACCCGAATCCGACGGCGAGCCCAGGATCGCCTATCTCTCATCCGACAGGCTAACAATAGACACCGCGACGCGCGAGGCGGTTTGCTCCAGCAATGTCTCTATGCACTCGGAGGACCGCTCCTTGAGCTGCGATGAACTCCGCTTGACTATGTCGGAGGGGATGTCCGATGTCGAGGAGCTGGTCGCATCCGGAGAGGTCGTCCTGGAGAGCGAGGGGAGAATCGCGACTGGCGGGAAACTCGTTTATGATGTCAATAGAGAGACGGCAGAACTGACGCGACAGCCCAAGGTGTGGTACGGTGAGAATGTAATGCTTGGGCGCAAGGTGGTCTATGATCTCAAGACGGGTAATCTTGGGCTGGTCGATAGCGTCCGGGGTGTGTTCTACAATGAGAAGGAGCTCGAATTGGGAAGCATGGGCGATGATGCAGGTGGAAATGACAATCGGGATGGTTCCGAATTCTCTCTTTCCGATTCAATCCGGCGCCCAGGCAAGGTCGAGCTTTCCGCTGACAAGCTGGATTACAACGATGAGACGATGGAAGGCACGTATTCCGGCAACGTCGTCGTTCGCAAGGGAGACGCTATCTTCAACGCGGACAGCGTGAGGATGGTGGGAGACGCAGCCACGGGAGAAGTCCAGACACTCGAGGCGATAGGTGATGTCCGGGTCCAGGACGGCAACCGCGTGTTGCGTGCCGATCGCGCGACATATTACGAGAGCGATCAGAAGGTGGTTCTTGACGGGAGCCCGAAGATATACGAGTTTGGAAAAATAATCACGAGAGGTGCGGTGGTCACACTACACCTCGGGTCCAAGGAATACGAGATACAGGGCGACGATGACGCCAGGATCAAAACTACTTTGTTTGTTCCTGAGAAGGACAAATGACAGAGGCTCTAATTAGGGGATCAGAATTGAGGATGGATCAGGAAGCGGATTCTCGGAGCGAGGCTGTCGATTCCCGGAGGGAGCTTGGGCGACTTGGCGACGAGGCCGAGGCGAAGTCCATGGACTCTCGGGACCGCCTGCGCTGCGTGGACCTCGTAAAGCGCTATCACGGGCGGACCGTCGTCAATCGGGTCAGCCTCGAGGTCGAGAGAGGAGAGATAGTCGGCCTATTGGGGCCGAATGGCGCCGGCAAGACCACGACGTTCTATATGCTCGTCGGCCTGGTTAAGCCTGACGAGGGCACCGTTCTTCTCGGGGACGAGGATATGTCAGGGCTTCCGGTCTATGCGCGCGCGAGAAGGGGTGTTGGTTACCTGCCGCAGGAGGCGTCCATCTTCAAGCGGCTTTCGGTGCGAGACAACATCAGGATCATCCTGGAGGGGAGACGCCTCTCGAAAAAGGACGTTGAGGAGCGAATTGACGAGCTACTTACGCTGCTGGATATAACGCACATCGCGAGCTCGATGGGCTACACTCTATCCGGCGGGGAGAGGAGACGAGTCGAGATAGTCCGAGCTCTTGCGCTGTCGCCGTCTTTCATGCTTCTGGATGAGCCTTTCGCGGGAATAGACCCGATCGCGATAATCGATCTCCAGAATATCGTGCGGAAGCTCAGGTCTCTAAAGATCGGCGTGCTGATCACCGATCATAATGTAAGGGAGACCTTGAAGATTACGGATCGAGGGTTCATAATAGATGAAGGTAAAATAATTAAGTCTGGTGATCCATCGGCAATTGCGAATGACGAGCTCGTAAGGAAGATCTACTTGGGCCATGATTTTGACTTGTAATCGATCGGGAAGGCGGTAGCTCATTGGCTGACAATTCACTCAAGGGGCACAAACTATCTGCGCGTCTTGATCTCCGCCTGACACAGAAATTGACGCTGACCCCTCAAATGCGCCAATCTCTCGAGATGCTTCAGATGAACGTTCTGGAGCTACAGCAGCAGCTGTTGGCAGAGCTGAGCGAGAATCCGCTTCTCGAGGAGGTCATGGATTACGAGCGGGCGCCTGACGAGGATGTTAGTCCAGATCACGATCCAGACCATGACTCGCTCGATGAGGTGATGTCGCTGCTTATGAAGCGCGGCACCGACCTCGATCCCGAAGAAGACGAGTTCCGTGCGCCTGTCGTCGAACGCTGGAAGGGTGATAGCGACGTCGTTGATCCCACGGTCTATGAGCGAGTGCTCTTCAGACGCGAAAATCTCACCGATCATCTCCTCAGTCAGCTCCACTTCGCCAGGCTATCGGAGCGTGACTTCGAGGTCGCGGAGAGGATCATAGGGAACATCGATTCTGACGGCTTCCTGCGGGCATCGGTCCAGGAGATCGCGAAGAACGCGGACGCAAAGGTCGAGGACGTAAAGCAGATACTCCGGCTGGTTCAGGAGTTCGATCCCCCCGGCGTAGGGGCGAGAGACCTCAAGGAGTGCCTCAAGATACAGCTTCGTCACCTATTCGCGGAGCATGAGCTTCACACGAATTCGGACCCATTTCCGGAGCGGCTTCGTGTTCTGGTGCTCAGGGCCGTAGAGAAGCATTTTGACTTGCTAGTGGCCCATAAGCATCCTGAGCTCAGAAAAGCGCTCCGGATAAGCGAGACGACCCTCAAGAGCATTGTGGAGTTGATCGAGACGCTGGAGCCCAGGCCGGGAAGCGGCTTTGATCTCGATAGAGGCATCCCGATCGTCCCGGACGTATATGTCGTGAAGCGCGGCCCGGGATTCGTCGCCATGCTCAACGAGCACAAATTGCCCAGACTAAGGATTGTGGGGAATTACGAGGGTAATTTCGGGGCAGATGAGTTGGGGCAGAAAGAGCGGGAGTTCATTAGGCAGAGGGCGGCCCGGGCAAACTGGGTCATGAAGAGCATAGCACAATGGAAGACCACATTGCTTCGTGTCGCTGAGGTGATTGTAAAATTCGAGACGGAATTCTTCCAGAAGGGCGCTTTGTATCTGAAGCCACTAAAACTTACCGATGTCTCTGCAGAGCTCGAATTGCATGAGACTACGGTGGGTAGAACAGTCTCCAACAAGTTCATCGATACCCCTCGCGGCTTATTCGAGATGAAGTACTTCTTTCACCGAGGGCTCGATACTGCGAGCGGGACGTCGGTATCGTCGATAACGGTCAAGCAGCTTATCAAGGAGTTGATCGACAAGGAGCGATGTGATTCGCCCTACAACGATCAGCAGATATCTGACATGCTAGCAGAGAGAAGGATCAAGATATCAAGGAGGGCGGTGGCAAAGTACCGTGAATCTTTAGGGATACCGCCATCACATTTAAGAAAACGCCAAAACATGACGTAAATATCGCCGCTCGCCTTGATCAAGCGAAGCCGCTTGATGACTCCGGTGAGCGCGGTCCATTGAAAACTCCGGGGAGAGTTGTGGGATGAATATCACTTTTGTCAGTCGCCATTACGAGCTCAACACTACTCAGAAGTCTTTCATAGAGAGCAAACTAAAGTCTGTTCGTGAGCGGTACTTCGACAAGCGACTTGACGTTCAGGTTGAGCTAACATCCGAGAAATCCAGGCAGCGCTGCGAACTGAATGTGCGCAGCGATAGGTTTCAGGAGCAGCTCCGAGTCGAAAGCCACGATATGCAGCAGTCCATAGTTGAGGCCATCGAGAAGCTCGAGATGATCCTTCGAAAACGGCATGACAAACAAGTCAACCGAAAGCGCGTCGAGAAGAGAGAGCAGACGGAGACACAGGTCGAGGCAGCGCTCGAGGCTCCGACTGATGAAGTTGGCGAGGAAATCGCGCCGGTCGATTTGCCGGAGATCATCGAGACCGGAGCCAAGCCTTCGAAGCCAATTACTGTTACCGAGGCAGCGATGCTTCTGCAGGAGTCTGGAGACCAATTCATAGCCTTCAGGGACGCAAGTGAGAATGAATTCGCCGTGCTCTTCCGGCGTCAGGACGGCAAACTGGGATTACAGCGGCACGGTAGTTGAGCCCGCTCGGGCCGCTATGATGTGCTTTACTGACCTCGATGGAGTCCTCCTCTCGCTAATGGTCTCGAGTAGGGAGTAGCAACATGATTGGTGTACTGATCGTCTCGCATGGTTTATTGGCGGCGGAATTGCTCAAGACTGCGGAGAAGATCGTAGGCCCACAAGAGCAGGTGAAGGTTCTCTCAACGAGCGGAAGAAAGCAGAGGCATCAGCTGCGGGATGAGGTCAAGACACTAATCGATTCGCTTGATACGGGAGAGGGCGTTCTCGTCATGACCGATTGCCCGGGGGGCACCCCAGCGAATATCTCTCTCGATGCTGCCCGAGGAGAGCGAAACGTGAGAGTCCTTTGTGGGATCAACCTCCCGATGCTCTTGACTCTGGTCGAGAGATTGCAGGGCAAGACAATTGATGAGATAGCGGCGTCGGCTCTTTCTGCCGGCAAGGCAACCGTCTGCGATCTCACGGACATGATGAAGGCTCGGGCTTCTGAGAGCAAGGATAGCAAGCCCCAATGAGCATTCAGCTCGTTCGACTCGATGATAGGCTGATCCACGGTCAAGTAGTAGCAGGCTGGGTGAAGTCGCTGATGCTGAAGGGTATCGTCGTCATCGACGATGAAGTTGCTCAGAGTCCCTTTCAGGAGAGCCTGATGAGGATGGCGGTGCCCGAGGGCATCGATGTGGAGGTCTTTGCATCTGACAGCTGCAACGGTCTCTATAAGAGACTCGAGCAATCTTCGAAGAAGACCATCGTCTTGTTCTCTCAAGTTTCTGACATATTCAAGCTCTTTATGAACAAGGCCTTCCCGCTCCACGCTTTGAACCTGGGAGGCGTAGGCTTCACAGAGGGCAGAGAGCAGCTTGCGGAGTCGCTCTTTCTTTCGCCAGAGGAGATCCAGATGCTGGCCGACCTGGCAAACGCGGGCGTTTATATCGAGCTCCGCCCCACGCCCTTCGATCGAGCACATAGCTTTCACGAGCTCCTGAAGCTCCGAGATGCAAGGCTGATTTCAGAGGGATAGAAG
>JAFGIT010000287.1 GCA_016929465.1 Candidatus Coatesiibacteriota bacterium
GTGACGGCACAACCGTGAGAATATTGCCAAATACCTTTCTTCAGATTCAGAAAGTATCGCCTATCGCTTGGGGCACAATCAAGGAGATATGGGACAACGCGTTCAATCCTGGTGAAGTCGCTGACTTCATGAAGCTCAGCAAACAGCTTCGGGAGGAGATGACGACCGGCGATGTTGATACCGACAAGCTGGGTAACACGTTGTGCCTTTTGGGAAAGAGCGCCGAGTCGTTCTACGACAAATTCGATGCGCAGATTGAGTACTATACTGACGTGGGATTGAAAGTGCCTAACTGGATGGAGAACACGAGGAGTACCCTTGGTGCGCTGAAAGGCACAATAAATAAGGCGGGTCTTATCGTGGACGTTCTCAAAGCCTGCCTCGATACCGTCAGGCTATTCTATTTTGAGGGCTACAAGCAGAAGATCGAGAGATATGGGATATCGGAGTATCTAGCGACTATCACGGAGATAAGAAAGAGGAGCAACCCTCACGCATATCAATGCAAAGATTGGCCTCCGGTGACGCACGAAGACACTCTTACTCTGGAGAAGATGGTCGTTTATGGTCAGGCCAGCTCCGGAATGTGGGGAGACTATACGACTGGCAACGTACCCGCTCTTCAGCGCCCCTGGTGGGTGAGGTGGGACGATACGAAGACCGGCAATAAAGAGGAGAACTTCGAGCTTCACTTTCGGAACTCCTATGACGCTACGGGCAATGGCGACGTCTATTTCGACCGAAAGGCGAAACTCGACGCTTTCTTGAGAGCAGAACCTGCAGGCAAATCGCTCATCAATTGCGTTCTCAAGCCCATTGGTAAGAACATCTGCGCGGTCGTCGAAGATGTGGCGGGATATTTCATCCCAGGAGAGGTCAAGATACTCCTGAAGGCGATGGATGACCAAAAGTCCATGGCGGATTTCACCCTGAAAAAGGGGTGGGTGAAGTACTCGGCCATCTCAAGGGCGAAGAAACGCAAACCCAATACGACATGGAAATTTGGTAGCTCGACACGCAACTCGAGGTGCATTCTCAAAGTCTGGCGCACCAAGTTCGAGACTGAAGTTGCTGACGATGGGACCGTGACGCTCTATATGGACGAGAGTATGGCTGGCCTATGCAACTACTTCGAAGAGGATGAGAAGGACAAGGCCGACTACTGGCCGATAACCTGGGCGGACGGAGCAATCGTAATTGGGCCTGGCCATGAATCCGAACAGCTGCCAATTGCGAACCGCATCCTGAATCCATTTGTCGTAAAGCTCGCGCCGACGTCATACCACGCAGTCGCCCAAGATAGCGTAATGTACACAATCGGCTTCTCCGACCCCATGGACAAGGATTCCGTGAGGGAAGACGGCACGCTTTCCCTAGTCGATGGTAGCAGCACTGAGGTCTATTCGGGCTCGATACAGCAGCTCATCGATGACGGTATCTTGACAGAGGAATGGCAAGGACTGACGGAGGAAGACGAACGCGATATGATGCTTTTGCTCACCCATACCTCGTCGCTTCCCGAGGACGTTTATACTTACTCGCTTGATTTGAGGGATTGCTGTGACGTTGCAGGTAGGCAGATGGAATCAGACCAGCAGTTCGACCTTGAATTCTCTGTCGTTGCTCCCGTCGGGACGGCTGGAGGCACGGTCGCGACGCCCGAGGGCGTGGAGATCGAGATTCCCGCTGGCGCGCTCGACGGTGATGAGCAGATCGAGATCAAACCGGCTAGCAGGGAAGGAGAATTGCCTCCCAGTGTCATTATGATCGGAGGCCTGATATTCGAATTCTCACCTTCGGGGCTGACATTCAATTCCCCGGCGACACTCGCCTTCCCGCTTCCGGAGGACCATCCCGACGACATCCACTTCTTCTGGTATAACTCGGAAACCGAGGAATGGGAGGACCTGGGCGGCACGGTGATAGACGACACAGCGTATGTGACGATCACTCATTTCTCCAAGATCGGCGTGGGCTTCAGCGAGACGGATTGGGTGCACTTCCGACCGGTTGCCGTTGCGGACGCCTCGCCCAAGAAAGCATCTATAGACGAAACGATAACGCTCGACGGCTCGGGCAGCTGGGACCACAACTCCGGCGACACATTATACTATCGCTGGGATTATGAATCCGATGGGACATACGATACGAGTTGGTCAACCAGCCCGACCGACACGACGTCCTATTCTGTGACGGGCGTCTATGCCGCGACATTGAACGTGAAGGACAACTCCGACGACGACGTTGCGCTCGATGCAGTCGATGTCGTGACGATCTATATAGAGGTAAACAGCCAGCCCACGGCAATCTGTGAGGCGGACAAATACGAGTATTATGAAGATGAGACTGTCCACCTCGACGCATCGGAGTCGTATGACGACGACGGCGATGCCCTGGAGTTCCGCTGGGACTTCGAGTCCGATGGAACCTTCGATACCGACTGGAGCTCTGACCCAACTGCACAGACCTCATATTCTGAAGGTGGCACGACATATACGATCCGGCTGCAGGTGCGAGATGAGGAAGAGGAATACGACGACGATTGGGTGATTGTCTATGTGACGGATGACACCGCCATCCGGCTGGATTCATTCACGGCGACCCTCACTCATGGTGGCTGTGATATCCGATGGGTGACGGGTAGCGAGATCGACACTGCCGGCTTCAATCTTTGGAGAAGCGACAGTGGAGAATATATGAGAGTCAATCCAAGGATGATCGAGGCTAAGGGTAGCCCCGCCGCGGGCGAGTCCTATGCCTACATCGATACTGGTGTCACTCCGGGCACTGCCTGCACATATAAACTCGAAGAAATAGAGACCAACGGAAGATCGAATTTCTACGGTCCCGCAACAATGAAGGCACCTATGAAGATGCTCCAGCCTATCATCAGACATGGTAATCGGCGGGAGATGGATGTTAGGGCAAAGGATTCTGATGTCAGGTAACTGACGCTGCAACCGAGACCAACGCTTTACCCGGGGATGGATGGGCAGCCGGCGCAGATTGTGCTGGCTGCCCGCCATTCGGGGCAAAGGCATCGAACTCATCCCGAAACGTAATTCCGCATTTGACTATCGGCTCCGCACGATGTATTAATTCTTAATCATGGCAAAAATTGAGGATAGCAGAGGCTTGGACGCGACCGCTAGGTTATTAAAGAGGCTGGTCGAGACGGATGGCATTTCCGGCTTCGAGCACGAAGTCGGCGCCATCATCCGAGAAGAGCTGAAGGGCATCGGCGAGATCCGAACCGACCAGCTGGGCAGCATCATCTGTGAGCTCAAAGGATCATCTGCCTCCCCGCGAGTAATGATAGTGGGCCATACCGACGAGATCGGTTTTATCGTCCAGGAGGTCACCGAGGAGGGATACATCAAGTTCCTCCCGATCGGAGGCTGGAAACCACAAAATCTCGCCGGGCGCAAGGTGCGTATATCAACACGCAAGGGACCGGTCGTCGGTGTCATAGGCTTCGAGGATCCCTGGGATGCGGATGAGAAGGACTGGAATAAATCCCCGGATTTGAAAAAACTCTACATCGATGTTGGTGTCTCTGCTGGATTTGATGTCAAAAAGGACCTGGACATCCGCCCCGGTGACCCAATCACACCGGCCTCCAAATTCGAGGTGATGAGTAATCCAAAGATGTATGTTGCAAAGGCCTGGGACGACCGCATCGGGGTCGCCGTCATGATCGAGGCGATGAAGCACCTCGCGAAGCGGAAGCACCCGAATATTGTCTTCGGCGTGGGCAGCGCCCAGGAAGAGGTGGGCTTGCGAGGAGCAAAGACAAGCGGAGCCGAGGTCAGGCCCGATGTCGCTTTCGCAGTTGATATCTGCGGCGCGTTCGATACTCCCGATTGGGGAAAGGGCCATCTCGAGAAGGCCGGCAGTGGCGTCGGATTGATGGTCCACGGCGGCGCGCTTTTCCTCAATCCCAGGCTGCGTGATTTCATGATAGACCTCGCCGAGAAGAAGAAGATCAAGCACTTCGTCGGGACCATCCCGCGAGGCGGAACGGACGCCGGCCGCATCCAGATCGGCGGCACCGGCGTGCTCGCGATGTACATCGGCATCGCCACACGATATGGTCACACCCACAACAGCATCATCCACCGCGGCGATTTCGACGCCGCAGTGAAGCTCATGGTCGAGGCCTGCCTAGCCCTGGACCAGAAGACGTTGGAGCAGCTAAAGGCGTTCTAGGCTATTCTTCGCTCTTCCCCGCCGTTACAGCAAGATGGGCATCATTCATTAACGAATGCTTGATTGACTTCCTTCCGTGGAATATGTCACAGAATCAACTTGACACCTATATGACTCGTTCATAGATTTACACGCGGAGTGATCATGACATGCCGAGATAGCTCAGATGGTAGAGCGAAGGACTGAAAATCCTTAGGTCCGCAGTTCGATTCTGCGTCTCGGCATTTTCTCTTTTCTGTTCCTGCTCCTAAAGGAGATTTTCTCAACTAATAGAGGGATGGACCATGTCTGCAATCGAAGATGTATATGCTCGTGAGATACTCGACTCCCGCGGGAATCCGACACTTGAGGCCGTGGTCCTTCTGGAGAGCGGCGCGGTCGGTCGAGCTGCGGTTCCATCGGGGGCTTCTTGCGGAACCCGGGAGGCGCTGGAGCTCCGAGACGGAGACGAAAGCCGCTTTATGGGAAAAGGCGTGCTCAAGGCTGTTGAAGCGGTCAACGAGACGATCGCGGCCGAGATATACGGGCTCGATGCGCTGAACCAGGCCGCCATCGACCAGGTGATGGTAGAACTCGACGGAACGGAAAACAAGAGCAAGCTCGGTGCAAATGCGATCTTAGGAGTATCGCTCGCTGTGGCAAAGGCCGCGGCTGAGGAGGTTGGTCTTCCGCTATATAGATACCTCGGTGGTGTGAACGCAAAGGTGCTGCCCGTCCCGATGGTGAATGTAATCAACGGCGGCGTCCATGCCGACAACCCGCTCGATGTCCAGGAGTTCATGATCGTCCCAGTAGGGGCGGCGACCTTCGCAACGGCAATGCAGATGTGCTCCGAGGTCTTTCACACTCTGAAGGGGCTGCTGAAGAAGAAGGGCCACGCAACCTCCGTTGGCGACGAGGGCGGATTCGCTCCCAAAATCGGCTCAGCGGATGAGGCTCTGGCTCTAATGGTGGAAGCCATTGGGAAAGCCGGCTATAAGCCCGGCGACGAGATTTCGCTCGCGCTGGACCCCGCTGCCAGCGAGTTCTATGTAGATGGCAAGTACGAGCTGAAGGGCGAGAATAAGACCCTTTCGTCGGATGAGATGGTCAAATTCTATCTGGGGCTGGTCAAGGATTACCCGATCATCTCGATCGAGGACGGCATGGCTGAGGGGGATGAGGGCGGCTGGAAGGCCCTGACTGATGCGATGGGCGGCCAGATACAAATTGTCGGCGACGACCTGCTCGTGACAAACACGAAGCTCATATCGGCGGGAATAGCCAAGGGGCTGGCCAACTCGGTTCTCATCAAGCTCAACCAGATCGGTACTTTGACCGAAACATTGGATGCAATCGAAATGGCCAAGCGTGCTTCCTGGACGACAGTCATATCGCATCGCTCAGGCGAAACCAGTGATACTTTCATTGCCGACCTCGCGGTTGCCTGTAACACGGGGCAGATCAAAACCGGCTCGGTTTGCAGGGGTGAACGTGTCGCCAAGTATAACCGCCTGATGGAGATCGAGGAGGAGCTCGACTTCCTGGCTGAATATCCGGGGATTACGGCGTTCGGACGTTAGTCGATAGCCCGTACCATAAGATGACTGGCCTCAAGCGAGAGAAAATAGCGGTCCTCGGCGGCGGCAGCTGGGGGACTTCGCTGGCAAACATGCTCTCCTCGGACGGCCACGATGTCTCGATGTGGGCCTTCGAGAAGGACCTCGTCGAGAGGATGCGACAGACCAGGGTCAATGACATCTTCCTGCCGGCGATAACACTGCCGGAGACCCTCCGCATAACGAATGATATGGAAGAGGCCCTCTCGGGCAGGGACATAGTCGTCTCGATGGGACCTTCCGCTTATACAAGGCAGGTCTGCTCGCAGGCGGCGGAATTCATCTCGGACGGCTCGATTATCCTGAATGCCGCTAAAGGGCTCGAGCCCAAGACGCTCAAGCGAATGTCGGAGGTGCTCGGCGAGGTGTTCCCGAAGCTCTCCCCCGACGGCATCGCAACGCTCTCTGGGCCGACTTTCGCACTGGAGCTCGCCCGGCGTCGTCCGACGGCTGCGCTGGTTGGCTGCAAGAGCCTCGATACCGCGAGGCGGTTCCAGGAGATGCTCTCCTGCTCCTATTTCAGGCTATACACGAGCGAGGATATCGTGGGCGTCGAGTTCGGCGGAGCGCTCAAGAACATCGTCGCTATCGCGTCTGGCATAGTCGATGGACTCGGACTCGGTCCCAATACGCAAGCTGCCCTCATAACACGCGGGCTCTCCGAGATTGCGAGGCTCGGTGCAGCAAACGGCGCAAAGCCCCTCACTTTCCAGGGACTATCTGGCCTTGGTGACCTGGTACTCACCTGCATGAGCAAGCTCAGCCGCAATTACAGCCTGGGCTACGAGCTCGCCCAGGGGAGGAAACTCAAGGACATCCTATCGGAGATGAAAATGGTCGCAGAGGGAGTCGGCACGTGCAGGTCCGCACTTCAGCTGTCGAAGATGTGCAACGTCGAGATGCCTATCACCGCACAGATGTTCGAGGTCCTTTTCGAGAACAAGTCCCCCGGAGAGGCCATTCAGGACCTCATGAACAGGCCGCTCAAAGAGGAACTGAATTAGCTCGCTAGTCCATCTGGTCCACCTATGTCCATATCGTCCATCGAATGGACACCCAGGGCAATCCCGTCCGAGACTCGCGCCTCCTAGCTCGTCCGCGCCGCGCGATACAGGACTAGCGCCAGTCCGACAAACAGTGCAAGCGAAATTGGATTCGCAAAAATGCCCAGCCACTCAGCCCCGCCCAGGCTCATCTCGACCCCAGAATACGCAAGCACAGCGAATAGAATCCCTACCAAGGCGCCGCCGGCGATCAAGCCCGAGCTGAATAGCACTCCGTTCTCGCGTCGCTCCTTGAGATGCTCGTGATCCTTGGTCCTCTCGATCGCGCTCTTAGCTATCGCTCCTATCATTATCGGCGTCGTCAGTTTGAGCGGAAGGTAGAGGCCTACCGCAAACGGCAGTGATGAGATGCCCAACAACTCCACGACGATCGCGGCGAATGCACCAATCATGATGAGTGCCCACGGCATCTGGCCCTGGAAAACGCCCTCGACGACCATCTTCATCAAAGTCGCCTGCGGAGCGGGAAGCGCTTCAGAACCGATCCCGTAGCCGTCGTGCAGTATGAACAAGGTCCAGCCAACGAAC
>JAFGIT010000029.1 GCA_016929465.1 Candidatus Coatesiibacteriota bacterium
ACCGATCGTCGGTGCGGAGTTTATCTCGGGTCGGATATCGCTGGTTGGTGCAAAGGACCAGTTAAGGGAGCCTTCTGATGACACACTGTACAATAGACCATTCGCCGCGCCGAAATAGACTGTGCCGTCGCTTGCCACGCCCGGGATCGAGGTGACATTCGCATCGCAATCGTACGACCAGATTAGCGCAGGCGTTCCGGAATCGTGCGAGATGGCAAACAGCTTCGTGAGGCGCCCAGCATAGATGGACTCGTCCGGGCCAAGGGTGATAAATCCCCTTATAGCCGAGGGATTGCGGGAGAGCTCAAAGGTCCAGTCGAGGTCGCCGTCGGGCCCAATCGCGAACAGAACTTGTGCCGCATCGGGCCTCTGACCGGCATTTCCGGTGGCAATGAGCGTCCCATCTGAAAGAAGCACCGGGGAGCCTCCTATAATAGAGAATTGGCCCTGAATGCCTACATCCATCGTCAGATTCACCAGGAGTGTATGGTCTCCGTTAGGCGAATACTTCCCTGCCATAAAGCCTACCGTCCAGATAGAGCCGTCATCCGAGAGTACCAGGTGCGAATCGCCTGCGTCATTGACCATAGGTTGCTGCCATAGGAGCTCGGGCGACTCAGCCGTTGTCACCGGGGCGAAGCCGGTGTGGTGAAAATCTCTCTGAAACACCGGCCAGAAAGAGCCGGCCATGGACATATTCGCGAAGAGAAAGATGATGAAGGAAAGCAAGATGATCTTTGGTCCCATCGAGGTTCTCCTTATGTCTCGTTGAATCCGCAGGTTTGACCTTTGGTCTGCGCCATGCGGCTATTCACGTGATGCCCCGCCGGGGGATTATCTGAACAAGGTAGATCAATTGGAGAGCAATTTTCTGAAATCAATGCTTGCTCCAGATACCCACAATTTTGAGTTATACCCGCCTATGCCGAGTCTCTGCCGAGGCAATAAAGCGGAATTCTCTTCACCGGTTCAATGCTACAATGCTGCTCCTTGGCCTGGTATGTGTCAAGAGCTAAAATCATATTCCAGGCATTATGATGATGTACGCATATTTATAGTCTAGTGTGTGCTTCAAGGAGGGGCAGGGCGGCGGTAGAGCGCTTAAGGATACTGCGCAAATCGGCTTTGTGATGGCAGATCGATGCTGGGGTGCGTAGGTTATCGATGTCAGACAGGCGCTGGTCTCGGTGGAAAAATAGCGATTAAATCAGGCGACCTCACCACGCCCCGCCGCAGTGAGGGGTACTCCTCGCCATATATAAATATAATCCCTGCTTGACAATCTGTCAAGTCAAAACTATATTCATTGAAATATGATAAGGTATGTTCATTTATTGTAAAGTTGAATGACAAATAGTGCGATAATTGCACTCGGCTATCGGAACGGCCGTCAGCCCCGATTTCTATCCTCACCGTCGAGGCGGTAACATAAGTCATCTCGCAAGGGGAGTGACGAATGACTCGAGCTCGATGCATACCACCTGTAGGGGCCGGTCTTGTGCCTGCCCGAATATATAGATGGGCGGGGACAAGCCACCGCCCCTACGCGACACGAAATCCGACTTATGTTACAGCCTCCGTGATGCAGCCCCTGTCAATTGAGAATTATCTTGACGAATGGCTGATATGGCTTATATTGTTTAGTGAATAAGCCTTGTGGCCTAATATTATTCAATTGAGGTGCCTTTTTGGACGCAATAGACTTCCAGATACTCTCGATGCTGCAGGAGGACTGCAAGATACCGCAGGTGGAGCTTGCGAGAAGCGTGGGGCTGTCTCCCGCGTCCATCTCCGAGCGATTGAAGAGGCTCGAGAAGAAAGGTGTCGTGAAGTCCTATACCGCGATTCTCGATCCGCATTCGCTCGGGATCAGCATCACAGCGTTCGTCTTTGTGTTCGTCGAGCATCCGAGCTACGAGGCGGAACTGCTCGCGAAATTGGACGACGTGCCAGAAGTCCAGGAGTGCCACCACGTCACCGGCGATTTCAGCCTGCTTCTGAAGGTCAGGACCAAGAATATCAAGACATTCGAACACCTTTTATTTCATAGCATAAATAGCATACCCGGGGTGAGGCAGACGAAGACGACCATTGTGCTCTCTTCACCGAAGGAGACGACACACATCCCCTTCGATACGCCCCCCGAGCAATTAGACGACGATGATCAAGGAGCTTAGGGAAAATGACGATCACGCACAGGAGTATTGCACCGACTGCCGTTCACGAGACTTTGGGCAAACACATGCTCGTGGACGGATTTGATCTGGTTATCGATCTCGAGAAGAGCAAGGGCAGCCGGCTATACGATTCTCGGTATAATCGGGAGCTCTTGGACATGTTCTCCTTCTTTGCCTCGAATCCGCTCGGGATGAACCACCCCGCGCTATCCGATGGGGCTTTCTTGACAAAGCTCACGAGAGCCGCTGTCCACAAGCCCTCGAACTCAGATATTTACACCGTCGAGATGGCGGAGTTTGTTGACACCTTTTCGGAGGTGGCATTGCCCAAGCACCTGAATTACCTCTTCTTCGTCGAGGGCGGCGGACTCGCGGTCGAGAACGCGCTCAAGGCTGCATTCGACTGGAAGATACGCAAGAACCTCTCGGCCGGCTTAACTGGCGAAGTGGGCACAAAGGTCATGCACTTCAAAGAGGCATTCCACGGCAGGACTGGCTACACCCTCTCGCTGACCAACACAGAACCCGTCAAGATCAAGTACTTCCCGAAATTCAATTGGCCCCGCATAGAGAACCCGAAGGTCATCTTCCCGCTCGAAGGCGACAATCTCGCATCGGTCAAGGCGGCCGAAGAACGGGCGCTGGCCCAGATCAAGGCTGAGTTCGAGAAGAGCTCTGGCGACATCGCCGCCATAATCATCGAGCCAATCCAGGGCGAGGGCGGCGACAACCACTTCCGACCGGAATTCATGCAGGCTCTCCGAAAGGCGGCGACCGACAACGACGCGATGCTGATATTCGACGAGATTCAGACTGGTCTCGGGCTGACCGGCAAGATGTGGTGCTTCGAGCATTTCGGGATGGAGCCTGATATGGTCTGCTTTGGGAAGAAGAGCCAGGTCTGCGGCTTTGCGTGCAGCAAGAAGATCGACGAGGTCCCCGAGAACGTGTTCAAGGTCCCGAGCCGCATCAACTCGACCTGGGGCGGCAACCTGGCGGACATGGTTCGCTGCCAGAAGTTCCTCGAGGTGATCGACGAGGAGAACCTGGTCGATAACGCCGCGAAGATGGGCGATAAGCTGCTGAAAGGTCTGAAGGACATCCAAGGCAGGTCATCCGGAAAGGTCCTGAGCGCACGCGGTCGGGGACTTATGTGTGCCTTCAACATGGAGAGCGCCGAGCTTCGCGACAAGCTCTTCGGCAAGGCCTATGCGAACGGGCTGATCATCCTCAAGACGGGTCCGAGCGGGATCAGGTTCCGCCCGGCGCTGAACGTCACCACAGCCGACATCGACGACGCCCTGACAAAGGTCGAGGCCTCGATCAAGCACCTGTAATATTGACAGGCAGTTTTTCGCTGGTGCGCGGATTGATTTCCGCGCAACCAGCCCCTTCCTAAAGCATAAATCAGTCAGCATCCCCTATTATTCGTCAGCGATGCTTCCTTCAGCCACGCCCATTCCCTCTTATGCTAGTTCCTAATGCTTTGACGAATGTCAGAGTCACGGAGATGGATATTTGCGAACGCATATAGATATAACACCATTTCTTATCGCATTGTGCGAGGATATATTCAGATACAATTGCCATTGACAAGGACCGCCTATGATGTCCAATCTATATTCTGGAACGCGGGTAATGGTACAATGAAAACAATCAATTGGAGAATGTTATGGGGAAAATATGTATTCTATCTCTCAAGATCGGCCTGTGTGTCGTCGGATTGGGGATTTTCTTGGCTGCAATAGCCGTGGTAACGCAGGATGGTAATGCGACGGCGGCGACGCCGGTTGCAGAGAAGATTCAGCAAGTCGATGTGATGCCTCGTCCAATGCCGAAGTCCTATTCGGTATGCGCTTTGGACTGCGCCTTGACGGCACTGACAGCCGGTGAGGGCGGCCAGTGCTATGCACAATTCTCTTCGTTTCATCCTGAATGGTCTGGTTCATGCTGCGACCACGCTCCTTCATCAAAAATGCGATTTGACTATCGTCCACAGGGAGAGCTTTATTGGGCTACTATGGACATAGATCGCGGAGCCTATGATTTTCACGACACCTATGGGTGCAATGGCAACTGGTATATAACTCCCTTTTTTGCCGTTGATAGTAACACGCTATATGAATTTCAATTCATTTGTCCCACGGAAAACTGTCAATGCCACGACTGGGTCTATATCGGCGAATGCGATGAGTGAGTGTGAGTAGAGCATAGCGCAATTGCGTTGAATATTGGCCCGCGTTCCATGTTTTCGAAGGATTCATTGTCCAGAATAAAGGAGAAAGGGATGCCGATTGTGACAATCCTGAAGGCAGCAAGGTGCACCATTCCGGTGCTGGTATTTCTTTTTGTTGGATTTGCCTATCCAAACGAATGGCATAACTTTACGGCGCCCGGTTGGGCGAATGTAGATATTGCGAAGATGGGGCCGAATGGCACACTATGGCTGCACGGCGGGTCGAGCGGCATGAGTGGCCTTCTCGAGGCGTCGGTTCACGATGACTTGCTGAGTTTTCGACATCTATCGCCCTATAATAGCCTCTGCGTTCCCGACGCGATCTACGACATTGTTCCGACCTTTGACGGGCTTTGGCTTGCAACGAATAACGGCCTTCAGATGTATAAGGGCATCTATTCCAGGACCTATACTCCTGAAAACAGTCCGCTCCCCGTCAGGAATATCGTGAAACTGTGCCCCGGTGCGGATGGCGGGCTCTGGATTGGGACAGATGAGGCGATATGCTTGTTCCAGGACGGCCTCTGGCTCACGTTCACGACAAAGAGCACGATCCTGCCAGGCGGCGGTGGGTGGCTGGATTCGATGACATTCGACACTAGGGCCGGGCTCCTCGCGTGCTCGTTTCGAGAAAGAGAATCTACTGGGGCTTACAGCGCTCTATACATACTGCAAGTCGATAACGGCCAATGGACTCGCTTTGGGACTGATAACTCAGGGATGGTCCCGAACTATGTCTCAGATATGCTATTCGATGATGATGGTGTTCTCTGGATGTCGCATGGCACGGGGATACTCAGCTTTGACGGAACGACCTGGACGGACTACACCGGGGAGAACAGCGGCGTGCCGGTGACCACGAGCACCTATGTGATCAAATTGGCGCTGAGCCCCGATGGTGAGCTCTATTCGCTTTGCCGCGGCACTAGCGGATGCATTTGCAGATTCACAGGCGGCGATTGGGTGGTGGTGCCCGTGAACTCGCCGTATTTCAATACATGCTTCGACAATATGCTCTTTGACCCGGAGGGTCACCTCTGGGTATTCACGGACGCGGAGTTCATTAGACTCGGACCCGACGGGCCTGAACACTATGGATTGCCTCAAAATGGGCTGATTGATTCCGACATGTATGGAAAGATAGTCGCCGGCCGCTCCGATGCGATATGGTTCCTGGGTGCAAGTACGGGCATCTGCAGATATCAGGACGGCAATTGGGACAATTGGACGCCTCAAAACAGTGATATCGCCGCGAGTTATGTGCGAGACATTGCAGAGGGACCTGATGGTTCCCTCTGGGTGTTGTCCGCGTATCCAGTATATTCAATAATGATACCTGAGCAGCTCGTCCTGCAGCGTTTTGATGGTGTTCAATGGGCGAACTTCAGCAATGGTGTTGGCTATTTCGCGCCTGAGATGACCGACGGCGCGTACGGCCACGTCATCGTGGATGACAGCCACAACGTTTATGTAGGACCGAAAGGCTCTATCCTGAAATTCGATTGGGAATTCTGGAGAGAGATACCACTGCCTGATGGCGATGAATATAGCACCATTTTTTCATTGGCGATTGACGAAGAATCAGACACCTTGGCGGTGGGCCTCTTCGGTTCGGTCGCCTTACTCGACGAGAATGAGGAGTGGAGCGTAATCGAATTGGATCACAACGACAAGGTCGTCTCACTTGCGTTTGACCATGACGGGAAACTCTGGGGTGCGATCGTCAACAATACGGGAGTTCCCCATAATGCCTTCTCTTACGACGGTGCCATCACCGCGATATATAACACGGAATCCACGGGCGTCATCATGGACTTTACCTATTGCGTCGCCGTTGACGCCTATAACACCAAGTGGTTCGGGCGCTATCGGGATATGGTGATGACGAGGGGCGGAGCCCTCTCTTTCGATGGGTCCAACTGGAGGAGTTGGACCTCAGGGACCTCCGGCCTCTTTCAGGCGAACGATGAGAAGGATGTCTCTGTATGTTCAATCGCCTGCGCGCTCAACGGTGATGTCTGGTTCGGCTCTTATGGCTTTGGCGTTAGCCGGCTATCAAACCAAGGCCAGCCAGATCCGCTACCAACGGTGGAGATCGTTCTCGACAGAGTTCAGTATCAAACCGGTGATATGCTGACCGCTTCACTTGTGGAGAGCAATCTCGGGAGCGAGCGGCGAGATGTGAACGTCATCATCGCGCTGCAGCTTCCAGACGGCTCCATTCTCTACTTCCCCGAATGGTCGGCTTCGATGATTGTCTTTATGCCCCAGCTCCTGTTGCCTGGCACGCAAACGCAACCGATGAAATTCTTTGAGCAACCGATAGCGGAGTGGCTTCCGAGGGGAGAATATTGCTGGTATGCCGCGCTCTCGGATGACATGGCTCTCTTGGGCAATATATCTGCGGCGCCATTTACCTTGAATTGAGGCGTGCATCCGCCAGGGGCATTGATCACTGACCGTAATTATCGGCGGCAGGGCCTCGCTTTAGCATGTCCGCCTTCTGGCGCCATTCCTTGGAGCTCTCTGGGCTCTTGTCCTCGAGGTAGTCCGCGAGCCATTCGGCCATGCCGGCTGTGTAGCCGTCGAGCGTGATCTCGGGCATCGGCTTCGGCCAGTTCGCGATGTCTTCTTTCGGGAATGAGGCAGGGAGCCAGTCGAGATTATCCTCGGTGAATTTGCTCATCACTCCCTCGAAGCCATCCAGCGAGCAATCTGTTGCGATGAGGCCCGCGGCCTTCCCGGCAGCCAGAATCGCTCGGGCCATGATCTGATGGCCCCTGATGTTCGGGTGGCAGTTGTCGAGGATGAGGGTGCGCCCGACGATGCCGTTCGGGCTCTCCGCTGCGAATTTTGGCAGGAAATCTACGAACGTTATCGAGTTCCCCTCGGCAGCGTCCCGCATCGCCTTCTTTAGGCCTTTGGTTATCCTTCCGCCGGCTCTCGAGGTCTCGAGCGCCATCGAATACTCCTCACTCGCCCCTTTGAATTCGCCCTTTTGCTCCAGGCATCGGCCCAGCCAGAAGTGTAGTGGAGAGAAGTAGTGCTCAGCGGCCAATTTCCTCAGGTCGCGTTCACAGGCATCGAGGTCGCCCTTCCGCAGCTCGTCGAGTGCGGAATAGAAGCTCTCCATGAGGCCGAACTGCTGCTCGGGCGGGACGTTCGAGCCGAAACGCCATCCGGTCTCGATATAGTCGCGGTAATTCGGACACGGCGCTCCGAGGATCAGGCCAACGCCCGCATCGCGCGTCATGTCGATGATCTCCTCGATGTTGAAGCCGAACTCCAGTTGAAGGACCTGCTCACGCTGGTGCTTCTTCTCGGGTGTAATGTCGGGGAGGAGTTGGTCGATTGGTCGGTTGATGCCCTTTCTTTCGCCGACTATGTTGGCAACGGCGCCGGCGACCGCCGAGTATA
>JAFGIT010000288.1 GCA_016929465.1 Candidatus Coatesiibacteriota bacterium
ACCGATATGATGAGCTCGCCCGGCGGGGTGCTGCGAAATTCGAGCGGGCGCATATCGCCTACGAACCATTCGCCAGACACAATCGAGACCATGTCATCCTTGCTTTCAATCTCGAGCTGAGCGCCTCGTGCCTCCTTCCATCTGTTCTCGATTCTGACGACCAATTCGAATAGGCGGTCCTCAGGATCGGATCCGGGAATCCGCCTGAGGGCAGCAAAGTCAAGTGCGAAATCGATCTGCGGCTCGGTGGCGAGAGCCGCATAGGCATCAACGCGTGGCCCCATCTCGGATGGGTTCTTCTCACCCAAGACGTTCTCGCTGTCGAAATCCACGGGGGTCGCCGTGGCACGTATATGAGCCTCGACCATATCAGGGCTCCAGTCTGGGTGGACTGCGAGGACAAGCGCCCCGACGCCGGTAGCATGTGGGGTGGCGACGGATGTCCCGCCACCGTATTGATACCCCCCACCAAATGGCGCGCACGTCCCTGCTCCATCGAGGGGTGCAGAGACATCGGTCCAATATCCGTAGTTGGAGTTCATTGGGACGTCGTTGCGATCGACCCCTCCGACTGCAGCAACTCCGGCGTATCCGGCCGGATACCCGCCATAGAATCTGCCCGCATTGCCGGCAGCGGCGAAGATCAGGACACCCTTGTCTCTAGCGTATTGGAATGCCGCCTTCCCCGTTTTCGAGTATAGACTGCCCATGCTGGCATGTACGACTCTAGCTCCATTGTCAGCTGCATAGATGGCGTTATCTGCCCCCGCGAGTTGGGATGGGATGTACTTATATATGGTGATCATCGTGGGTGCGTCCCAGACGATCCCCGCTATCCCCATTCCGTTATTCCCCCTTGCAGAATATACTGATGTGCAGAGCACACCGTGCCATGAGCCCATGTAGTATTCATCCTCCACGTTCGGGGTGTCGAGCGAGAAGTTCCAGCCGTGAATGTCTCCGGGGTAGCCATTGGTGTCATATCCGGGACCTTCAGACTCCTCGGGATTGATCCACAATGAGCCATCCAGGTCAGGATGGGAGCTGGTATAGCCACAGTCGATTGCACAGATGACGACCTGAGTTGAGCCCGTTGAGATGGCCCATGCTTCCGGGCAATGCATCTGGTGTATCGTGCTCTGATAGGGGAAGTAGGTGTCATTGGGGGTGACGTAGTCCTCCGTCGATTCCAGCTTCAGAGATACATCCGGGGGAGGGCTGATGCAATCGAGTGTGGATGCATCATCTGTGGGGCATGTAAAGTCAAAGATCGGCTCCGCCCAAACAACCCCCGGCAATTTACTTAGCATATACGAGGCATTTAGCATGTTGGTCGAGGCTGGGACCTTGAACTTGAAGAGCCGTTGGAGAGGTGCGTCGAGACGGTCCGTCTCATTCCGCCTGCCCTTCATAGCCTCTATATGGGCGGCGAATACAGGTTCTACCGAACCGCCGCCCAGGGAGACTCTTGCGGCCTCGAGCTCGCTCTGCACGAAGGACCCGTCCTCAATTGCCGATAGCACACCTCGAACGGAATTCGGCGCAAGTGATACGACTATTTCGCCTGCTGTAGAGTGAATCGTGGCCATCCCGCAAAGGATTACCAAGAGGAGAAGCGCGGATGACCGCGAGGATATAAAAGGCAGTTTGGAGTACATGGGAGCATCTCCTATTGGGGATCATTTATTCAGCATCCTTGCAGCAGCGGAATCCGAAGCCCTTGACCATACCCCAGGGCTCTGGCGCCAGGGAATACATCGTGCTGCAGTTGGGGAACTTAGGATCCTCATAGGTCGAGCCACCCATGACCCCGATAGGCACCCCAGTAGCGTCAGTTACAATCTCCCAAGCGTTACCCACCATGTCGTAAACACCGACGCGGGACACACATTTCGGGAAATCACCTGTCATGACGACACTATCCCGCCAGGAGTAGTAATCGCCGCAGGTGTATCTGACCCATGTGTTGCCGTACGGATAGTCAAGGCCATTCGAGCCGAAGCTCCCCGTGCACGCCGCTCGCCATTCAGTCTCGGAGCACAGCCTCTTCCCTGCAAGGGCACAGGCCGTATTTGCCTCGGGCGCGAATTCCGCCAGCCAGGGGAAGACATTCGGGATCGATCTCGCAGCCCCAGACTCGGTGCCTCGGCTGTAATAAGTCGAATCAGGCCTGCTGGCCTCGTACTTGTCGATGCAGAAGCTGCCCATGCTGACCATGTCATCCGGGCATTGAGCCGCCTGCTCAAAGACGATAGTCGAGGCGGTAACGAGGTCCTGACCACCGCGCTCATCGGTTAGAATGAGGCCCAAAGTGTGGTACCCCGTCGTCTCGAAGAGGTGGCCCGGGCTCTGTAAACTCGATGTGGCTCCGTCATCGAAGAACCACATTGGCTCCGGCTCATAGCTGGAGAGCATGACCCTGTATGAGAAAGTTTGCCAACTCGCGCCTACGAGCCCCTCGACGACAATCTCTCCGCCCGGGGGATAGTACTCCTCAATAGAGATTCTCTCGGATGGCGATGAGAGGACCGTTCCCAAGGACGCGTCGGATAGCTCGCCGGCGATAGTAATCTCCATCGCCGAAAGGTCTTCCGGCAGCGGGATGTTGACGATATCCTTCAGCTCTAGCAGGAAATGCCTCGGCAGCGTGAGAGTGAAGTTCTGTTCGGTCGTTGTGTAATCCGGGAGATAGAATCTCTGGTCGAAGGCCTCTATCCACGCGCTGGCAACAACCGTCCTTTCCTCACCCGGATTCGATATCCTGATGTCCGCGTTTAGCGAATCCATACCGACGATCAGCCGTCTTGATTTAGGATGGATCGTGAGGGATGGCTCCCCGGTCATGCCGTCCTGGGAATATCGCATGTCTGCCGTGCCGTCGCGATAGCCCCACTTTGCAGCACCATTCTGGACATTGTCCAGGGAGAATATGAAGAATCGGCCCTCCATGGGGATGCCGATCTCGAGTCTCCCGTCCGCGTTGAAATCGTCAATGGAAATATAGGAGTAGGAGTAGATGCCCAGCGCCCTCGGGGCCACGATTATCGGCCAGCCCGGAACGATCTGCCCCTCACTGTTGTATGCGAAGGCGCCCCTGCTGCTGCTTACGATTATCTCCTGCTTGCCATCACTATTCAGGTCACAGGTAATCGGAGTTCTCAAATACCATATATCTGTATCGATGGGCCAGCCGGGCAGTTCCTGGCCATTGTGATCGATCACATGAATTTTGCTGCCGCCGCGATGAAGCTGTGTGTTGCGGGGAGGTGCGGCCTCGATCATGACGACCTCGTTCTTGCCGTCACCATTCACGTCGGCGATCACCGGATGGGTCTTGAACACGGCCATACTACCTATGAAAGGCCAGCCCGACATCACGGTTCCATCGACCTTGAGGGCAAAGACCCGGTTGTCACCGACCGTCCCTACCACCTCGGGCACCCCATCACCGTCGAGGTCGCCGGCCGAGATCATTACCGTCGAGGTCTCCGGGGTGAACTGATATTCATCAATGGCAATGGGCCAGTTGGGGAGGACTTCTCCCGAGGCATCGACGGCATAGAATGCGCCGGATGCAATGAATGCGAGCTCATCAGTCCCATCGCCATCGAAGTCGACTGCAGCTATGTTGTCCGACTCGACGAATAGGTCCAATGGGAATCCATCTTTGTTACTTCCGTCCATATTGAGCGCCGAAAGCACTGGTGTCCCGGACGGATCGATGGGATTAACGGTTTTGACCAGAACCTGCCTGCCGGAATTGCCGCCGAGATTCGCTGTCGAGATCGCGCCGGCGCAATACATGTAGTATGTATGCAAAGCAGGCCATGTACGGCTGTCGGTTATGGTCATTATTCCAAGCTCTTCATCATATATGTGAACACGATGGTAGATATCCTGGAAGATGAGTTCGTCGGCGAGGTCACCATCCAAATCAGCCACTGCAGGAGTATTTGACATCGGCACGACTGGTATCTCGTCAATCTTCTCGCCGTCGGCTGTGAATACGAAGCAGGCCATGCTGGTCGGACAGACGATCTCCTGAATTCCGTCGCCATTCAGATCGGCCTTGATGGGTGGGTAGAGCTGAGGGTCGAATTCCTGGCTGGGCCAGCCCTGGAGGGCCGTTATGCCGCGGTTCACCACAACATCGAGCGAGAGATTCTGCTGCTCCAAGAGGTCGCCGTGAGCCAGTATGAGGTTCAGAGATGTCTGATGATTCGCAGGGCAGGCAGGATCAACCGTGATGATGTGGGGCGCTGGACCAACGAGTATCTGCAACGGGCGCATTTCACCCAAGAAAATTGGATCTCCTTCGACGGAGACCATCGGATCGTCCGATTCTACGTGCATATAGATATTCGTTGCCTCTTTCCAGCAGTTTTCGAGAACCAGGAACAGCTCGAACTGGTTCTCCCCGGGATCGAGCGGTCTCAGAAGATAGGTCTGTGCGGAGAACTCCACTCTTGGCTCTGTAGAGAGTGAAGCATAAGCATCCACGCGCGGCCCTATCTCAAATCTATTTATCTCGCCCGCAACATTGGGGTTATAGGGATCAGTTGGGGTCGATGTCGCGCGAATGTGAGCCTGCAACAAGTCGGGGTCCCAATCCTGGTGAAGGGATAGCGTGAGCGCTGCAACGCCTGCGGCGTAGGGATTGGCAATCGATGTGCCGCTTCCATAGCCGTAGCCGCCCTCTATTATGCAAGTCCTGCACATCTCGAGATCGAGCGGCGCCGAGGCCCCGGTCCAGTAACCATAGTTGGTCCCAGTCGGCACATCCAGCCTATCGACTCCTGCCACGGCGACGGCGCTCCGGTATGCGGCCGGATAGCGGGGCGCAAAGTCACACTCGTTACCCGCCGCGGAATATATGAGCAGGCCTTGGGCACGCGAATATTCGATCATCGCCTTGGCTGTCTTGCAGTATGATGTCGGGCCACCTGCACCCATGTGGGCAATTCTAGCTCCATTATCGGCGGCGTAAACAGCGCACTTGCAGCCATCGAGCAGCACATTATTCCAATCGCGAACTGTGATCATGACGGTTGCATCCCAGAGCAATCCCGCCATTCCTATCCCGTTGTTGCCCCTCGCGGCATATACGGAGGTGCAGTTGACGCCGTGTCCTATTGCCGGACTGAAGTCGTCCGCAACATAAGGGGTCTTTGCGCCGAAGTTCCAGCCGTGAATGTCAGCCATGAAGCCGTTGCTGTCACTGGGGCCGTTTGCCTCCTCCGGGTTCTCCCACATCGCATCGATCATGTCTTCATGATGCTGCATGAAGCCGCTATCTATAGCGCATATCACAACCTGCGTCGAGCCCGTTGAAATTGCCCAGGCCTCGGGTAAGTGCATCTGGAATAGACAGCCCTGGGTGGGAAAGAGTGGGTCATTGGGCACAACATAATCTTCTGTTGACTCCAGTCCGAGCATCGGCTCGGACTCGGGCAGATCCAGGCCCAGGAACGGATCATGTTCCTCGAATCGCGGTAGATCGAGCATAGGCTCAGCCCATTCGACGCCCGGAATCTTGCTCAATCTGTATGCAGCGTCGAGTGGATTTATGGTATCTGGGACTTCGAATTTATAGAGAAGTGATAGGTCAGGGGCCCCCTTCGGGGAATTTCTCTTTGTCTCCCGATAGGAATGACTCGGAACGACCGGCTCCGGAGGGCCTCCCTCGAGCATCCGGCGAGTTCTTTCAAGCTCAGGCAGCAAAAATTCGCCGTCGCGGACAACCTCGGTCATCCCCTTGACGGACCTTGATGAGAGTGAGACGACCAGGTCCCCCGCGGAAGCCTCGAAAGGTGCAATTGTTAGGAATCCCACGAGCAGAAGCAGCAGGGTAGCCGCTGGATTCGATGTGATGGCGTGACGCATGTTGTCCTCCTCCACGCTTTGTGAACAGTTGGCCGAAAATACAGATGGTGCCCTTGCCTGTGTCGGGCAGCTCCATAAGATTCACATCGTCTATTGTCGAATCTACCAGTCCGGCCTATCAGGTCAACAGATTTTTGAGGGATTCGACATGTGGTCAAGCTTATGCGAGTGAAAGTCACATCTCGAAGAGGAGGACTCTTCGATATCTAACCGACTTATCACAGAGAAATGGAGAATTCAGAGAGCGATAATTCCCCGATGAGCCCGAAGCTCCCGGGCGCGGAGAGCGCCGCCGCGAAGAGATATTCACCTTCCGGGATGCCGCCCGGAACGACTGATTCGAACATTGGCGCTGGGCCGAGGGAACAGCCTTCAGGAAGCGTCATGTATTCCATCCACGGTGTGAGCTCATTTGTGAGCGCGCCATTCGGCGTGATGCAGAAGACCATGCCATCCGGCAGGATGAATGCGACATATACATCCACCTGGATATCGGGTCCATCATTCGCTACTTCGAGCGAGCCTATAAGATAAGAGCCGGGGCTGAATTCGGTGGCATTCAAGGAGCATTCCATCGTCGGTCCCCCGAAATAAATTGGGTAGTGATAGCCCATATCGACTAGGCCGGTGTCTGACAAGTTGTCGGTCCTGGTGGTAAGATGCGCGAGGCCAAGGGCCTCGGCTGTGTCGCTGCCGGCATCGATGCAGGGGCTATTCTCGAACTGGCCTGCATCCTCGCTCGAGAGGTAATAATCGCCAAAGTGGCCTGTCGCGAAAAGCGGATCGGAAAAGATGTTGCCCTCACCGTCCCATCCGCCTTCGATGCAGGAATGAATTGCATAAACTGAGGCTGTTTCATTGACATCTATGGAATTGCTGTTTGCCCATACGATTGTATCAGATATATCCGCAGAGCAATTGTAGGCGCAGAAGAGGCCTCCCCCAATCTCGGCAGTATTGCCTGAGACAGTGCAATTTGATATCGCCGCGTTACTTGGGCCGGCGCATATACCACCACCCTTCACCGCGGAGTTATCCTGGATCAGGCAATTCCTTACGATGTGGCTTCTCCCATTTCGAAGGTAAATCCCCCCGCCGGCGGACTCATCGTCCTTATCCAATGTGCAGTGGTTGTCCATGACAACACAGCCGTCGATTTCGCCGACGGACTCCTGGATAGCAATTCCCGCACCCTCCCAGGCGCTGTTACCGCGCACCATGCAGTAGATGATGCTCACATAATGGGAGTCGGTGACCTGGATGCCTCCCCCCTCGCACCATCCGAATTCATCTGGGACCGCGAGATTCTGCTCCACATCGCATCCCTCGATCGAAGCGCCATCACATCGCTCGAAGCGGGCGCCCGCGCCCCTCCAGGCCGAATTAGCGTATATTCCGCAATCGCTGACTAAGCCCGTGGATCTGAAGCAGTAAACTCCGCCTCCAATATTCGCCGAGTTTTGAGTCAAGGAGCTACAGTAGATTGCGATTTCTGAATCACCGGCGGAGATGGCGCCGCCTCGGCTGACGTATCCATCCGTGATCTCAGCAGTATTATCCGAGAGATCACATTCGGATATCTCAAGGAAAGAGCCGCTGCCGCAGTATATCGCTCCCCCGTTAATGGCGGTGTTATCCGACAATTGACAGGCCAGGAGTTGCACCGATGAGGCATATACCCCAATTCCGCCTCCCCAGCTTAGACCACTGAGGTCGCCGATGCCGTTATTGCTAATCATTTTGCAGCCTTTGAAATAGGCCTGAGAATCCTCGAGGAATGACGCGCCACCGAAATAGGAGCTGTTCCCGCTGAAACTGCTATCGCTTACGGTCAGCGAGGAATTCTCTGAGCAGATTCCCCCGCCCCATCCATTTCCGGATGTATTCAATACACAGTCATTCCGCAGGAAGGCAGTCGCCTTTATCTCGAGGGCGGAATCAACGCAGTAAATGCCCGCGCCAGCATTTGCATCATTATCCGTGATAATGCAGTCAAATATTGTGAGATCAGTGACCCCGAGGATGTACATCCCGCCACCCCTGGCCCATTCGCCATACGAGCCGGAATCCGCTCTTCCGCCTTTTATCGTGAGGCTTTCTATTGCTGAGTTGTTGGTGTATTCGCACTTGATTACTTCATAGGCATTGCCCTCAGCATTGAGGACAGTCTCTTCAGCACAAGCCCCACGCAGGGCCTGATTAGATCGCATCTCGAGCGGAAAACTCTCGCCGTTGGTCGAGCTGCTATATATTCCAGCTGCCACGTGAATAATCGCAGGATCTTCGACGCTACATGCTACGTTGCTCAATGCACAATGGATTGTGCACCATGCTTCATCAGGCGACATACCATTATTGGTGTCATTCCCTCGCAGAGCATCGACGTAGTAGTCGGCGCATATCGCGCACGTGCCGATAGCATGCAATATCAAGAACAATAAGATCGCTACGCTCTTATTCATCAACTACTCTCCCAGATTTCATTATTGATGATTGCTCATATTTCTAATTATTTCGACCTGATTAATAAGCAGGTGCCGTGCCAATCAACCGGCTTTTCTAGATAATCGCACTTGCTGGGAGATGGGCGCTCATGGATTACTTGGGACAAGTGGTCCGGTCTCGACTAAGGCTCCTTGGCCGGGGCGATCTCGAATTCTCCGGACTCGACGAAGCCCAATCCGAGCCACTCGTCCTGGTCGGCCTTCTTGAAGCCGGTTCGCCATTTGTAGCGGCCCGGCGCGATATCATCCGGCAAGGATGCGGCGGGCAGGTCCTCGACTGTCATCACGTCTGTGTGTGCAGTTTGGTTCTTTCCTGCGGGCGTCGCGTTCTTCGACCAACTGGGGTAATAGAGCAAATTGCCGCTTGCATCCTCAATGGCCGCGTACCAGTCGGCGCTGACGCTCCCGGCGTAGTTCTTGAACCACTTTCTGAGCTGGACCTTCTCGCCCTGAGCGTATCGCTCCTTTTCCATCAAGATACTCGTCTGGGGGGCGAGATTGAGCCTCGCGGGAAAGCCGCCGTGCCCTCCCGTCCACAACACACCGTATTCTGCGAGAGACCGATCGGCATAGAGGCCATCGTAGGCGGCATTCATACCCGTTGAGGATGGCGATGCGGCCCACGATAGTGGCAGGTCATGCAAGGCCTCCGAGGTCGGCTCATAGATTGCAATTCGGCCGAGACCGCTGTCCGCTGTCTGAGCGATTAGCCACATCCTATCACCCATATCAGGCACGATGGCACAGACCCTTCGAACCGGGAATCCGAGGTCGTCGAGCCAGTATGTTTTAGTCGATTCATCCTCGATGCGGCACAAATACTGCCCCTTTTCGCCGCCGCCGGCTACATATAGAAAGTCAGAGTCGCTCACTGCGAAGGTGGTCGGATCTCCCGGCAGGAGATTCTGCTTGTCGATTCTGCGCCAGTCCTTTCCGGGAGAGCCGATAACAATTCCTTCTCGGTCAAGCAGATATAGCCTGTCTTTGCTGTCGATTCTCATTCCGAGGTATCCCACGCTAATGCCGTTATGCTCTTGTCGTTTGACCTTAGGGGCGGGCGAGTTGGTTGCCGTCCAGTTGCCCGGGCCGGCGGCTCCTTTCGCCTTTGTGAGTAGCCGTCCTTCTGTCAGCAACAGTTGATTGCCTCGACTATCGTCGAGAATCCCGATTATGCGTGTGAATTGGCTGTCTTTCGCCTTTATCTCCTCGGCGAGCCAGCCTGGGCATGACTTCCGGAAAAGAGTCGAAGAGCCCCACGCCCAAAGCTCATTCTGAATTGGGATAACTCCATAGGTGTATGTATTTATATCGCCTCTCTCAGGTGCAAGTAGCTGAAACTTGCCTTTTGAGAGCTTCACCGGAGTAGAGCCCTGTGTCATTAGAGCATCGCCCTCCGGAAGACCGACTATGAAGCTCGGTGACCCCTTGATGGGCAGCTCGGGTGATGGATTGTCCTTGTTATGCCATTTGCCCATACTGAAAACGTAGAAGCCGCCACCCATGTCGCCGAAATAGGACTGCATCAGGCCCGCATAGACGGTGCCCAGGACTGTTCCGTCTGGGATAGCATCGATGCACTGGCACCGATGAAACGAGCCGAGTCTGACATCGATTGTATGAAATGCCTTGCCGTCATATTTCGTGACATGACCGAAGCCGGAGAACCAGATGTTCCCATTTGGGTCTGAGATGATCTGGTCCACATCGTTATGGATCAATAGGCCGGGAGCACTATCGGTCGTGAGCAGCACAGTCTTTCGTGTGTCGATGTTGTGCTTGGCGATCGCGTAAAAACGAAACTCAGAGGAGCTGGGCGGGTAAGCGGGAGCTTCCTCGACAGCGATCCAGATGTTGCCCTCTGCTTCGCCAAGAACGGCAGACATTCTCAACCCTTCAACTGAACCAAAACGCCACGAGCGGGCGCCGAACGGGTCGTCGGGGTATTCTTGAAACTCGAACTCGCTCCCATTGAAAACGAAAATCCCCTGAAGGGTCACAACGCACATTGTCTTTCCTGATACAGTGCAAAGCGAGTAGTAGTTGCCGAGTATATGCTCCGAATAGTCCCTGACCAAGCCGTCCTTCATGTATCGGATAAGCCTTGGCTTTCCTATCCCGAGCATGCACTTCGCCCAGAGGGCGCCGTCGCCATCGAAGGCCAAATCCACAAGCTCCAGACCGGGAAAGGGCCTGCCCTTATAGTCTCTGAGCATGCGCCAGCCGTATGGTTCTCGGACGAAGAGGGCTCGATCGTCCAATCCTGAGGCTAGCAGCTCACCGTTTGGGCCTTTCCAGAGCTTTGTGCGCGTCGAGCCCGGACCTTCTTCACTCTTGAAGATCTTCCTTGAAGAGCAGTCTCGGGGGAGTATGGCGGCGCCTCCCGGGAAGCCCTGGAACACCTCATCCCCCACACACTTGACGTCGGTCACATGATTGTCATCACCCCAACTCGTCCGCTGGCAGGGCACTACAAGGAAATTGAGCGTGGTCGAGCTTCCGAACGGCGCGCTCTCGCCCTTTCGTGCTAGCCACACTTCTGCCTTGTATTCACCAGCCTCTGTGATTGGTGCTTCCTTTGATGGCAATTCCAGCTCGAAGAGCTTCGCCCAGCCTTTCCGAGATGATGGGGGCAATGTGATGGCTGAGAGTGCAGGGGCAGCCTTATCGGTAAAACCGGGCACATAGACCTGCTTGCCGGTAGGTGTATTTACCTTGATATAGAGGTCGTATTGCTCTTTTGAGTCGAGCCCCGAGATCTTCGCCCAAAGCTCTGTGCGGTCGGGTGGATAAATTAGTTCCTTGCTCAATCCGAACTGCACTTGCACTACCTGGGCAGAATATGCACAGATAGCCAAAGAAATAACGGAGAATACCAATCCGAGCCAGACTATCCTCATGTCCCCTCCTCCCCGTAGCACCTAATCTTAAAACCTGAGCGGAAGTCTCTTCGCCAATCCGTTCTGCCCTCAATGCAGCAATCGGTCAACTCAGCATCAAGAGCGCAATCTTGCAGCTAGTAGCCATTGGAATCGTAATCGGAAGGCCCCCATTGAGTCAATGCGCTATTCCAAAATTGAATTCCGGAGAGCATTCGATCATTCAGAATCGATCGAGAATGCGGCAAGAACAATGACAAGCAGCGAGAAGCTGGACATATTCATCGGATCTGGCCGTAAGTCGAGCGATTCATCTGAAGCGCGAGGCTGATGATTCGCATCAGAGCGTCCCTGAATCGGCCGCAATGCCGGCTGCGGACACATCGAGCAGGGATGTTGGTTTTGGCTTCGTCCTTCATTATCACCCTCCGTAAGCGGTATTGTTCGCCAACACCCGAGGGGAGACGATAATCACTCCAGATCGAATTGTGCTGGATTATCCCCAATACTTTTTCAGTCTCCACGGCAGTTCCTCCCTGGCTCAAATATTTGGCCCAAAGCCGTTTAGGTGATAGCATGTTGCTCTCATTCTCATATTAAGCAGATTCCTTGCCAAACTCCGCAGAATTTGCTTTTTTGCGCGTAGTTAATTGGGAATTCGAGAGTCTGGGCCGATTTTGGGGTGGTGCGAGTCTTCTCAATCTGTCGGCATGGCAGCTCAATAAAAGAAAAAGGGCGAACCGTAGTCCGCCCTTCTTTATTTCCTATCTATTCCGCGAGCATTTCACGGAGCCGCCTTCAGACTGGCGGCGACACATTTCGTCTTCTATTCAGTTCACAATTCTATCACTGTATTGGATAGTGGTAGCCGACGTCCACTGTGCCAGAGTCGAAGCTCTGGTCTGCTCGAGTGGTGAAGGTATCGAGGCCAGCATCAGCCGCCGATCTCGAACCAGCATCGACACATGGGCTCAGGGGACTCAGGTAGAAATCGCCCAGTGGGCCCGTCACGAAAGATGGATCTGCGTTCAGATTTCCCTGGCCTTCGTATCCACCCTCGATGTCGCAACAGGTTGCTGTTATCAAGGCTTCCTGGGTCCACAGCTCATCCCCGTCGTTCATCCAGACGATGCTGTTCTCCAGAGTAAGAGCACAACCCCTGCAGCTCCCGATACCGCTGCCTTCCGATTCGGCGAGGTTGTTGGTGACCGTGCAATTGACAACAGGAATCGCGCCCGAGCCGGTAAGGTATATTCCCCCTCCGTCCTGGGTGGCATAGTTATCATACAATAAGTTGTTCAGGATTCTCGGCTCGCTCGCGTCGCTGTATATTCCGCCACCCTTGTATGCTTCATTGCCGGCAAACCAGTTGTTCTCGAGGCCCGGCGTGCCTCCATCGTGACAGGAGACGCCGCCGCCATACTCGGCCTCATTCTCCATGATTGCATTGCCATTGATGGCTGGATAGCTAGCGTTTACGCATGCAATACCTCCGCCCTTGCCTCCTGAGAAGTTGGCGACAATGCGGTTTGTGTGGACCTGTGCTGCGGAGTAGCCGTCGAAGTAGAGACCGCCTCCATCATCGGCGTAATTCAGCGTTATTTCGTTATTCGCGATCGCCTGTGAACCCGCATAGCAATAGATTGCACCGCCCCTTGCGGCAACGTTGTCTGTGATAAGGTTCGCGGCGATGGTTACCTCGCTTTCGTGGCAATAGATGCCAGCGCCTTCATCGGCACCGTTATCGATGATCTCATTACCGATAATCTCTGGAGTTGATCCGCTGACGTAAATGCCAGCGCCGCGGCCATCAATCGTTCCCTCATCGAGGGCACTGCCGCCGGTGATGGTGCAGCCCTCAATCGTAAGATGGTGGACGTTATCGCAATATATGATGTGCTTCGCCTCATACTCGCCATCGAGAACGGTCATCTGCTGCCCATGGCCCTTGATCGACACCCAGCTCTCCATATAGAGCGGGAATGTCTCGCCGTTGGTAGATGCGGAATATACTCCGGGGCCGACGTTGATGGTGACGGGATCTGCTTCCGAGCCATCTATACAGGCCAATGCGTGCGTTACGGTCTTGTATGGAGAGAGCTGCGATCCGTCATTCGCGTCGTCACCGGTCTCCGCGTTCACGAAGAAGCCGGTGCC
>JAFGIT010000289.1 GCA_016929465.1 Candidatus Coatesiibacteriota bacterium
GACGGGGTGCATGACGCTGGTACGGTCGATATCGGCTATCACTATCGGAATGGAACTGACTACGAGGAGGACAACCACCCACCGGTATTGACTTCCGGTCAAGTGAGCCCACAAAGGGGAACGACCGAGACCCCGTTCACTTACTCGGTGCACTACTACGATGAGGACGGAGATGCGCCCTTGCTGAGTACGGTCTTCATCGACGATGATAGCGGTCACGAGATGGTCCTCGAGAGCGGCGACGAGGCCAACGGAATATATACATTCGTGACTAACCTGTCTGGTGGCGATCACATCTTCTACTTCTATTTCGAGGATGACAAGGATGGCTGGGACAGGGCACCCGAGATGGGAGAATATACCGCACCCTTCGTCCATCCAGATCCATTGCTGGTTGACGGAAAGGTCGAGCCGGAATACGGGACGGCGGGCACCATATTTACATATTCTGTTCGGTATCTGGGCAACGACGACAACCCGCCCTTTATCAAGAAGGTCTATATTGATGACGTTGGCTTCGATATGAAGTGCGAGACCGGCGATCCCTCGAATGGGACCTACATTTACAGGACCAAACTGGTTCTGGGCGAGCATAGGTTCTATTTCTACTTCGAGAATCCCGCCGGGCAGGGTGCACGCGATCCTCAGGAAGGCGCCTTTAGCGGTCCCGTAGTGTTCCAGGATGGCCTGGCACCAAGTTCACATTGCACCGGTCCCGAAACATCATACTCAAATCCTATTCACCTCGACTATTATTCCTCAGATGATGTCTCGGGAGTCAGCAAGGTAGAGCTTTACATGCGGTTCAACGAGGGCGGATACAGCATGGTCGCGAGCTCCGATGATGCGGTCGGCAGTTTCAGTGTCGATTTGCCATACGGTGACGGCGTCTATTGCTTTTATACCATCGCGGAGGACAGGGTCGGCCACCGAGAGGCCCCGCCGAGCGACCCTGATGTCTCGATTTCCGCAGATGTCACAGTCCCCATTTCGACCTGCACAGCTCCGGCCTGCACCAATGTATTACCATTTACGGTAGAGTTTGCAGCTTCCGATATGGGCTCCGGCCTTCTTGAAACACGTCTCTGGTATCGCTATGCCGGTGAAGTGACCTGGATCGATTCGTGGTTGATAGAGACCGGCGAAGCTGGTGTATTTCTGTTCGATCCACAGGCGATAACTCCACAATACGGTGATGGTGTCTTTGAGATAATGACGATCTCAAAGGACAAGGCCGGCAACATCGAGACGCCGCCCGTTTCGCCCGACGCGTCCGTGATGGTCGACCGGACCGCACCGTCCTCGCTCATTACTTGCCCGCGATGGACCGGAGCAGCTCCCGTCTCTATCAGGTTTGTGGCGTTGGACAATCTCTCGGGTGTGGGGTCAATCTCGCTCTGGTATCGTCTATCAGACGGGGATTGGCAAGCATCGGGACTGACTGAGTCCTCGGAGTCGGGATCATTCGAGTTCACCTTCCCGCTCGGAGAGGGAATATATTATCTCTCATCAACCGCCGCCGATGTCGCCGGGAACCTGGAGCAGATAGCCCATTCGAGCGAGTCCTGCATCTATGACACTTCGCCTCCCCTGAGCTCGGCCAGGGCGGACAGCGTCGTGAACCAGCCGCTGATCAATATCAATTACCACACCGAGGACGCGCTCACGGATGTGCAGAGCGTGCACATCTATTATCGATATTCGGATTTCGAGGGAAATGCGGATGAGACGCTTGTCGATACCGGCTTCGAGTCGGGCGATGCTTCAGGTGCATTCGAGTGCTCCATTCCGAATGTGCCGGGCCGCTACAATTTCTATGTTTGCGCATCTGACGTCGTGGATAACACCGAGGGCGCCGATGGTGATCCAGATGCGACGACCCTTTTTGATCCAAGACTCGCGCTATCGACGATGGAGGCTCCGCTCTATACAACCGAGGCGACCATCTCTGTAATGTTCGAAACGAGCATGCCGGAGGATGGAAGCGGCTTCGATGAGGTTCGGCTCTATTATCGATATGGCATCTCTCTCGAGGAAGTGGAGTCCGCGGAGTGGGCGAGCACGGCATCCATCTCCCACGCGCCATCAGGGACGCTGCAATTCGTTCGCGAAGACGGCGATGGCTACTACCAGTTCTTTACCCGGGCAAGGAGCGCAAGCGGAGTGATGGAACCAGTGCCGCAGTGGCCGGACGCCATGACGATAGCGGATACAGTAGCACCGGAGACTTCACTGACGGGCCCATCGATATGTTCGACATCGGAGTTCGAGATAGCATTCAGCGCGATCGAGCCGTACGGAATTGACCGCATCGATGTCTATGTATCCTATCACGGCAAGTTGAGCTTCTTTGAGACAGTTTACGAGATGAGTGGGTCCGTGACATTCGACACGTCGGGCAGAGAAGGTGAGTTCAAGTTCTACTCCATCGGATCGGATATGGCCGGCAACGTCGAGGGCCTGCCCATAGACGGATTCGACTGCTCAGTCATCGTTGACGTTCTGCCCCCTGAATCTGTTGCCAGCACCGGTAGTTTTCTGAGAGGATTTCCGATCAAGGTGACATATAACGCAATTGATACCGTCTCGTGTGTCAACAACGTTGCGTTGTGGAGCAAATTCGGGGACGGAGAATGGGCGGACACCGGTCTTACGAGCGAGTCCCCTAACGGGTCATTCCAATACTCTCCGCCATCGGGAGCCAATCAGGAGGGAATATACTACTTCTATACGATTGCTCTCGATGAGATGGGGCACGTTGAGCTGCCGCCCAAGCTCCCGGACGCACACACGGTCGTGGATTGGTCGGCGCCGATAACAGAGTGTTCTGCTCCAGCCTATGTTTCGGACGGCAAGTTCTCGCTGACATATTCGTCCGAGGACGCTCTTTCGGGAGTGAAGTCGGTCTCTATATGGCTAAAGAGAGGAGGCGAAGCCTGGTTCGATACCGGGCTTTCAGGGTCAACGGCAGATGGCGCCGTCAGCGTGGACATCTCCGGCTATGGGCAGGGCACTTACGGTCTATTTGCTCGCGGTCTGGACAAGGCAGGGAATCTCGAGGAGCTGCCCGGTTCTCCACCTGTCACGATCATATTCGATAGCGTCCCACCAGAGTCCGAGACACTGATCCCATCCGAGGGTGTATTCACTAATCAGACACCGGCTCATATTCCCTATTCGGCATCCGATAGTTCGAGCGGAATCTCCCGAGTTGAGCTCTGGTTCAGGTTCAACGTCGGGGAATGGCAGAACTCAGGGCTGATTGACTCGTCAAGTGCTGGCGAGGGGAGTTTCGAATTCATGCTTCAGGACGAAGGCGTATATGAATTCGCATCGATAGCAATCGATATGGCTGGAAATCGTGAGGCGCTTCTGGACGCACCCGACGGCGGCAAGATCACCTATGACCATACGAAGCCGATCTCAGAGGTTGAGTTCGGCAGCGACTATGCGAGTAGCTTCCCGGTCACACTGTCGTTCAGCGCTCAAGATGCGATCTCCGGAATTGTGGAGGTGACGTTGTTCGTCTCGATCAATGGCTCCGCGTTCGAGAGCACCGGCCTGAAATCGGATTCTGATAGCGGCCTGATCGAGTATTCGCCTCTCTCTGTTGTCGAGGGAGATTACCGCTTCGAGTGCGTCGCCGAGGACCGCTGCGGAAATATCGAGACACTGCTCGGCGCCGCAGAGACGGGATTCACATTCGACGCAACTGCACCTATCTCACATACGAGCGTCTCGGCGGGTTACTCGAATAAATTCCCGTTGAAGGTCTCATTTACCGCAGAGGATTCTACTTCGGGAGTCTCTGAAGTGCACCTTTGGGCGAGCATCAATGGAGGCGGTTTCCAGAAGACCGGTCTTATATCCCGTCGTTCCGAGGGGGCCTTTACCTTCGTGCCGCAAGCATTGAATGACGGAACCTATGCCTTCTTCGCGCTTGCGATTGACCGCGCTGGCGTCGGAGAGGAAATCAAAAGTCTTGCAGAGTGTTCGATCACTGTGGACCGCGAAAGACCTGTCTCATCATGTTCAGTCAGAGAATCCTTGACGGGCTCCTTCCCAATAGCGATCGAATACACCAGCTCGGACGACTCGGCTGGAATCGACCGAGTGGAGCTCTTCTACCGAAAGAACCAGGGCGATTGGGTGCTTGATCAAGTCCTCTCAGAGCCGACTGGAGAGGCGAGCTTCGCTCCCGAGGTCCAATGTGACGGCTATTATGAATTCTGCACAGCGGCCTTCGACAAAGCCCAAAATGAGGAGATAATGAGCGGAGCAGATGATTCGGTGACCGTTGACATGACCCCGCCAGAGTCAACTGCCTCGTGCCCCAAATTGGTAGAACTCATGCCCGTCTCCGTATCGTTCATCGCAAGGGACGATGGCGCCGGCGTGGATGAGACATCGCTCTGGTGCAGATACAATAACGACAACTGGAAGGATTCCGGGTTGTCGATGAAGGGAACAATAGGCAGTTTTGAATTCAACGCCCAGAATGGACCGGGTATCTACAGGTTTTACACTATCTCGACTGACTTGCTCGGAAACATCGAGCGTGCGCCGGTCTCGCCAGATGCAATCTGTACCTATTCAGTCCCTCAACCGGAGATACACCTCAGCACCAAGTCCATCGAATTCGGCGAGGTCGCCGTCGGGACCGAACGGACCAGAACGCTGTCTGTCTGGAATATCGGCAAGTCCGATCTCATAGTCTCCGACGTGTCGGTCTCGGCCCTGATGGGCAATGTAGATGCATTCAGCATCGACTATGGGGCAAAATTGCCGGCGATCCTCGGGCCGGATGAGTCGCTTTCTATTAGTACTTCCTTCCACCCAGGAGCGAGTGAGGAATACGGGGCAGAGCTCCTGTTGACCTCGAATGATCTGGTGACTCCAAAGCTAACAATAGACCTTGCAGGACGCGGGACCGTGGGCCAGCTCACAATGGATGTCAGAACGAATTCAGACCACTATCGATTTGGGGATACACTCACAATCAATATCGGCTGCGACAACTCGGCCATATCGCGAACCGTGGACGCCTATCTGATTCTGACCTACGATCCGTCCGGCCCTGACGAAAGGACCTGGTTCGCCACTCCAACAGGTGGCTGGACCGAGAGCATCGC
>JAFGIT010000290.1 GCA_016929465.1 Candidatus Coatesiibacteriota bacterium
GACGCCCTGCACGAGCCGCTTGTGGACCTCGCGAATCAGCCCCTCGGTGATGGTCCCGCCGGTCTCGATATACTCCGAGACGAAGTCGAATGCCTCGCGATAGTTCAAGAGCTCCCGTCTGTCATCCGCGTCGGCATCGGGGACCTTTTCCCCGCTCAGGAGCCGCTCCGCCTGCGCCAGCGTCAGCCGCGTCCCCTCGATGTGCGTCGTATGATGCGCCTCCAACAAAAACGCCCGCCGCTCCATCTCCCGCACCCACTCCTCGGACAGACTCGCCCCCTCCAGGAAGCCCCTGGCCCGCTCAATCTGGGCGAGCGCAGCGGCGATACGGTCGGTTATTGTGTATTTCGGGCGGAAGCCGTCGCTCATGTCAAGCCTTCTTCTAGTGCATCTGGAGTTCTCGTTGAACGTAAGACTGCTGAAGAGATGATGCCAGTACTACTTATCCGGCTGCAAGTGCGACCAAGCCTCGTCCTCTTCGGGCCGGCTCCAGTCGCCGGCGAGGGCGCGTTCGCTCAGGAGGGCCGTCTCGGAGACAAATTGATCATCCAAGATTGTGACGATTGCCCGGCAGGGCTGAGGTAGGCGTACGGGCTCAAGTAGGCGGACTTCGCCATTCGGGGCGATAAATGCCCGAATGGATCTCGGGATAGCGAAATTGTCTCTCAACAGGCGAACCTCCAACGGCATAAGAGCGCTCGATATCGCTCCTCAGAATTGTCCATCTCCCCGATCCCTGTGGCTATCTTTGGTGGATTCCCTGTGGATTATTCCGCAATTAAGATGCCTGCATCTAAGGTTTCGGTATGACTAGATGACGATATTCCTCTATTCTCAAACTCCAGCTTTCAGGTACATCTGACGCGCGCGAATTGTCCTCATTTGTCAGTTTAATGGCGAGTCTGACCATTCCAACAGGAGAATAGACAGTTGCCTCCCAAGTGAACTTGTTTATGGGGGGATGATGCTTCTCTATGGCCTCAATCGCCTTGAGAGAACGAGACACCGCAAGTTCGATATCCTCCAATTTCCCGTAGCCGAGTTCTCTCAATTCTAGAAGCAAAGCCTCGCCAGCCTCTCTCGTTGTGGGTCCTCGGTTCGGAAATCGCCAATACAGATATTCAATCAGATTATCCAGGTCGATCCGCTGACCTAGAAAATCCTGCTTCCGTTCTGATATCTGCTTTCTGAGCTTCTTCCTGTAAGCCTCAAGCTCACTTCTAACGGCGTTGAACTGATTGTCTGCTGTTACGAATACACCTGATAGAGCATTCAGATTCTTCATGATTTCCTTGGGGACTGACGCCTCATCTTTGTAGCTCAGATGATGCGCGACAATCGCCCACGCATCTTGGAGAATAGTCCGAACCTGAATCTCGCATCCCAATTCCCTTAGGTCGTCGTATCGAGCACAGGAAGCCTCTTTACGAAGACGAATCAGAAAGTGCAGAGCCTGGTAGCCAAAGCGATCTGGTTCGTTGGGATCGGTCTTGTCAACCTTCTTGACTACCTCGAAACTTTCCTGGATAACCGTCTCTATTGCCTTGCGGTCTGACTTATATAGAAAAACAACGCGGACACCGGCAATATCAGTAATCTCTTTCAGTGGATCCCTAAGGCCTCGCCGCTTCGCCTTTTCACAGAAACTGTGCGCGGACTTGGTTCTTCGGGTCACGGATGAGTATTCAATTCCTGCAGAGCGGAGACGCTTTTCCAGGATATATGCTACCTCTTCAGCCAGCTTGTCATAATTCGGTTGGATATCTAGAAAAGCGCGCATGATATGCGCTTCATTCTGCCAGAATTGATCCAAGGCGTCGTCGGATCTCATTGCTGTCGGTCCTTATGGCTATGCATGATGTTATTCTGATAACGCGTGTTTTCAGGGACATTCGCACTCTCCCTCAGTCACCTCAATACCCCCACCTGAACACGCCTATCTTGCAGTCTTCGCACCTGACGGCTTCGAGGGTGGGGGCCTGCCACCAATCTATCTTCTTCCTCATTTTGGTGCCGGCGAATATAGTCTGTGTCTTCTCTTTTTCGGTCCAGCGGAGGCGGAACCAGTGGCCGGCGATGTGGCCGTGTGACATCGGTTTGCCGCATTTCGGGCAGTTCATTGCCTGCAGTTCTTCCGAGCTTGTCGGGTGGTCTTCCATGTCAATTCCCTTTTGTATGGTTTTTGCAGGCTATCATACGTTTTTGGGTGGAACTGTCAAATGCATAAATTAGTTGGCAGTGGGCAGTTGGCAGTGGGCAGTTGGCAGTGGGCAGTTGGCGGAGATCCTTTTCGAGACGAGGGGGCTTGTGTGGTGGGGGATTGTTTATCTTGGGATGGATAGCTTGACTTGGATGTTTGGTGGGCCCATTATGACTGACGGGTCAGTCAGATAAATAATTGAGAAGGTGAATATGGAAAAGCAGGAGCAGCGAGGTCGGCCGAGGCAGGACCCCGACGTTCGCCGGCGTCAGATACTGGACATGGCGGCGACCATGTTCGCTGAGCGTGGGTATCGGGCGTCGAGCATGCAAGAGATCGCCGATAGGTTGGGCATCGCAAAGGGGACCGTCTATCTCTATTTCGCGGGGAAACGGGAGCTGTTCCTTGGGGCGGTTCAGCAGGCGATCGAGAGCCTTGCCGATAAGATCGACGGTGAAGTCCAGCTGGTTGCTGGGCCGCTCGAGAAAATCGAGGCCATCCTGCGTGCTCATTTCGGCTTCTTCAATGAGAACAGGCAGTTGGCGGAGATCATCGCGCAGGAAAGAGGGGAGTTTTTGACGCACGCAGAGGATAGCTACTATCGGGTGTTCAGCGAGAACGCGAGACATCTGGAGGACATATTGATGTCTGGCATTGCCGATGGGGTATTCCGAGATGCTGATGTTAAGCAGACAAC
>JAFGIT010000291.1 GCA_016929465.1 Candidatus Coatesiibacteriota bacterium
AGGTCTGTCTTGCGCTTCCCAGAATCCGTGGGTTTGGCCTTCAGCCTGCACCACACGGCTACTCAAATGATGCCCCGCTGGGGCATTAACTGAGCAAAGCAGATTAATTAGATGGCAATTTGCTGAAGTCAGTACTGGGCCAACATCACCTACAATTTTGAGTCACACCCAATCGATGCAGAGGGGGGCTTATCGCCCCAAACAAGCTATCCGAGCCGCGCGATAATCTGGAATGTATTCTGTGAACGGATGAGGGTATTCGCAATCATGCAAGATAGTCCGAATCGTCTCGCGCAGTATTTCCGTTCACTGATCACGGAGAGGCCATTGTCTTTCAGTTCCGAGACGACCATCTTCGCGTCGATGCCGCCGAATTGCCGCTGGAAGTCTGACATCGAGTAGTCGATAGATTTGGCTTCGTCTGGCAGCCTGCGAATGCAGAACCTGTAAAGGGCCTCATCCGGTGCAGCCAGTGCGCGATGGAACATGTATCTGGTCTTGCTCGAAATCGTCTGCTTTAGTGGTTCATGAGTAATCATTATGACACCGCCATCATTGAGTCTCGCCGATGCGAGTCGAATCGCCTCGGGGACATCCACCACGTGGTGCAGGATGCCGCAGAAGACAATGAGGTCGAATCGCTCTCTGCAATCGGCGAGGAACGTGAACATATCCGCACAGATAAGCCTTGGTTCGGGATCGACCTTTCTTTGTCGCAGCTTTTCTCGGAATACTGCGAGCATCTCAAATGACAGGTCCATCGAGAACACCTCAAAGGCAGCTTCGGCAAGCATCAGCGACATCTTGCCCGTCCCGCAGCCGACATCGAGGGCCTTCAGTCCATGGCGTCTGCCCTCGAGAATTCGCTTCGCTTCCTCGATTGCACGCCGCCGCCTCGATCGCTCATAGAAGTTGTTCTCCTCGTAATGAAGCGCGTCATAGTAAGGAGCCTCGAGTCGATGTACCTCGATGTTGGCTGCTACGACATCGTCACGCTCACAATGCGTCATGGACGAAGGTCCGAAATTGGCTCAGCGGCAGCATAAATGCCGCGTGTTCTTCTGATTGCGATCATGCTGGAATCACAACCTCAATCAGGCGTTCTGTCAAGACCGTACGGCGATCAACGGTCCATGTGGATCATCCCAATTACAGCGGATCACCTATGGTGAACTTGGCCTGAGTGCAAAGCCCCGTCAGATCAATCTTACCGCTATCCCAGAACCAGGGTGTGATCATGTACTCGCCTGGCGGAAGGTTGTCTGGCAGTTCGATCGAAAGAACCTCGACCGGGCCCACCGCAGTCTCCGCTGGCAACGAGATCGTCTGATACGGAATCTGGTCGTAGTAAAGCGTGGGCAGATATACAGAATCGCCTGTTGGCAAGGTGATTAGAATATAGAGGTCGAGCCGACGCTCTGCAGCTCCCGGATTCTCGGCCCAATACTTCAGCGTCAGAGTATCCCCCGGCGCGAAAGCATCGTCGTTCAATATTGCCACGACATGGGGATTCATGTAATAGCATTCCACCTGGCTGATGCCCAGCCTGTAAATGTCGCCCTCGGGGCTGGCAAAGCACGACTGAATCCAGGCATCCGTGGCTGTATCCCCGGATCTCGAGCTCATGAGACGAAGCTCCGGCCCCCCGTCCCAGCGGGAGATTGGGCCATACGAATGCTGGAACCAGTAGCTCCCGCAGCAATCCCTCGCGACTGAGGTGCCTCCGCGCGTATCGACCGCCGTGTGCTCCCACGCATTGCCATCATAGACGCCGATGCAGAATTCGTCGGATGTCACCATATTCGAACCTTGAACCAATGTATTGCCTTCTCTGTCGCAGTAGAGCGTCGATGACTTCAGGCTGAGATCGAACCCGTCCTCCTGTCCCCACCTGTGCCAGTCCTGACCGTCGAAGCTGTAAAGGACGTGCTCGTAGATGTTGGTGTCGTAATTCAAGACCCAGGTCAATCCCCCGGTATCGGCTTCGACCTTGAACGGAAAGTCGAATCTGAGGTCCATGGCAGATAGATTGGTCCAGGTGGCTCCGTCATATCTGTAGAGGTAGTACTTCGCTGCTCCTTGGGCTGAATAGTCGTGAATCACTGCCCACACATCATCCCTTGCATCGACCGCGAGGTCCATTACGACTCCCGGGGCAAGACCGCTCCGTTCGTCGAATACCTGCATCGACTGGCCGTCCCATTTGGTTATACCCTCCTGGGAACCTATCCAGGCCGTATCGTGGCTGTCGAATGCCAGGAAGGTCGTCGAATCAGTCGCTAGCCCCTGCTCAGAGGAGATGCGTGACCACAGGCCTCCATTTCGTTTCCATACCCCTGCGGATTGGCTTGTCAGATACATTTCGCCGTTGCTGTCCCAGGCCGCGCAAAGCCCCAGCGCGCCAAATGGGGGATCTGACGTGTGGAGCCGCTTCGGAATAGAGTCTTCCTCGATGACGTCAATGCCGGCACGGCTGCCGATGTAAGTTGTCCCATCGAAGTCGATGCAGAAATCGGTTACCGTCGCGCGATCCACGTCTGGCCTGCTTCCCCAGTCCGTGCCGTCGTAGTAAACCAATCCGCCGTAGCCTGAAATCTGTGAGTAACAGCAGAACCAGATCCTGCCGGTAGCGTCGAGATACATTTTATAGACGCTATTGCTTCTTAGGGCGCTATTCTCGGTATTATAGTTGACTGCCAAGTCCCCATCGTATTCGATGGCGCCTGAGTAGACAGTGCCGCACCAGATGTGGTCATATTTGTCCACCAACATGGAGTTGAGGCTATCGTAGCCGGGCAAGACGTAGGGGAATGGGATTGTCAGCCACCCACTGCCATTGAACCAGCAGAGCATCCAGGCGCCCTCCCCATCGACAATAGTGGCAACCGGATATCCATTATTCGCGAGTGCGATGCCCTGGCCAAAATAGTTGTCGGGAAGGCCGTCTTCGGAATCGCACCATTTAACCTCACCGTTCCTGCTCAGCATCAGAATGCCCTGACCGGAGACTGCCCACATATTCATATCACTGTCCGTGACGACGCTCTCTATCTGCATATCCTCATCCATCAGGACATTACGGAAACTGCAGCCATCGTAGATCGTTAGGCCCCGACCGGAGTAAGGCCATATCATGAGGTTACCGAAATGGTCAACGTAGAGACCTCTCGTATTGCTGTCGCACAGGCCATCGAAGCGATTATAGGATTTGTAGCTCCAACCCTCATCACTCTTATCCCATCGGACTACGCCACACCGTCCAGTAGCCCAGAGCGCGCCGTCATACAAAGCGAGGCTGACGACCGGGGTCCGATTGCCTGTGAAGATCTCCTTGCGGCCGATTTTGACGCCGAACTGGGCCATGGCGAATGGACCAAGTGGTTCATCGGTGTCCGACTTAACCAGCTCTGCGCAAATCTGATACCCCCCAGGAAGCCAGACCGGGAAGTGGTAGTCAGGCAACGTTGCCTCGAATATCGTCGATGGACCAAAACTGGAGCCGCCCTCGACGAATATGTTACAGACCCACGGGTGCTTTATCTCACCCCAATCAGGCAGGTAGTAACTCTTGAGGTCCGGGCAGTTTATCCATACGTAGAGATTTGCCGCACACGTGGGTCCCGGATTCCAATATTCGAGGTTGAGACGAAACTCATCGCCTGCCCGATAGTAGTCCTTCTGGATCTTTATCGAGAGCTCCAGCGGGGGCCCTTGGGCGACGGACAATGCCTCAAGACAGACAATGAGAAAAAGGGTAAGCAATCCGACTCGTTTCATGGTTCTTTCCTCCCATTTGAAGCGTTAGTTAATCCACAGATTACGGAGATTTCACGGATAGGGGGACCGGGCGGAGCAAAGCCCCGTCTTGATTCCCTTAGTATGCCCCTTGGATTCCCTTCTATATATCACCCCCTACGTCGAATTGAACGGTCTCGGTGTGAGCGAATTCAAATAGGGAGCAATTCGCCGCCAAAGTGCAAATGCAGTAGCTATAGACATAAGAATGGAAATGATGCCCTGTCGTGTCTGCCTCGATAGCCCGATCCCTCTCGTTGTGAAAAGGCGCCGGCGCCCGGGTTGCGCCGGCTTCTATATTCATACCCCCTGAATAATCAATGAAAATTACAGCAGATTCCGTGCCATCGGTGCACCTTTCTTGATTATACAGGCTTTAATAGTCAATTCGTATGTATCCGGTCAATCCTCCTGCGAACTCTCCTGCCTATTCGCTGGTCGTGACATTTATTTATATAACTACCTAGTATAATTGTTTATATAGTATATAGGCATCGTTCCATTTGCTGTCCCAAAAGGTACACCCCAAATCGCGGGATTGTACCTCTTTGCACTAATCTCGAGGATTATGCCGATGGATATCTATGGGCGGGACGGACTTGATGGACCAGATGGACAGAATGGACATGTGAGGCCGAGACCACGCTGCGAGATCAGAAGAACGAGGGCGATCAGACCGGTAGGCTGCCTTGTTTGAGTACTCTCAGCCTTTCCGCCAGCAGAGTGTATCGCTCCGAGGTCTTGTTGTTGCCTATCGCCATATAGAGTGCCTTTCTCATCCCCACCATTACGACAAGCCTCTTGGCCCGCGTCACTGCGGTATAGATCAGATTGCGCTGCAAGAGCATGTAATGCTGGGTCATCAGTGGCAGTACCACGGCATCATATTCACTTCCCTGGGACTTGTGGACCGATATCGCGTAGGCAAGCTCTAGCTCAGCCATATCAACAGCAGAATATGCGACTTTCCTATCGCCGTAATCGACAATCATCTGCTGGTTCGAGGTGTTGATCGCGAGAATTATTCCGATGTCGCCGTTAAAGACCTCCTTGTCGTAATTATTCTTGGTCTGCATGACCTTATCCCTCTCGCGAAAGACACGGCCGCCGAACTGCACCGGTCTTCCCTCGGCATTGAGGGCATTTTGCAGTTCGATGTTCAGCGTCTGTGTTCCTATCGTCCCGCGGTGCATGGGCGTCAGTACCTGAATCTGCGTCAGGGGATTCAATCCGAAGCGTTCGGGGATGCGCCTCGTTGACAATTCGATCACGGTATTGAGAGCCTCCTCTGGTGAGCTCTTATCGATGAAGTAGAACTGCCCGAGGCCGGTATCGGTCTTGCGAGGCATGATCGGCGCATTGCCCTGGTTGATCCTGTGCGCATTCACGACAATGGAGCTCTCCATTCCCCTCGCGGAGGCCTGGCGGAAGATGTGAGTCAACCTCGCTACTGGAACCGACCCGGAGTCAATTATGTCGTTGAGCACCGAGCCAGGTCCAACGGAGGGCAGCTGGTCGGCATCGCCCACAACGACTAACGTGCACGCCGGCGACAGCGCGGAGAGCAGCCTGGACATCAATTTGATGTCAACCATCGAGGCCTCGTCGAGGACCAGGAAGTCGACGGGGAGTTTGCAGTATGCCCCATACTTGAAGCGCCGCTTGAAGGCGTCGTATTGGAGGAGCCTGTGAATTGTCTTTGCCTCCGCACCGGTTGCTTCGGATAGGCGCTTTGCTGCCCGACCGGTCGGTGCACAGAGCGCAAGCCTCACCCGCAGATGGCGACATATTCGCACCAGCCTTCTGACCAGTGCCGTCTTACCAGTCCCCGGCCCTCCTGTTATCACAGTCACCTTTGAATTGAGCGCCCTGTTCACCGCATCCGATTGCTCTTCCGAGAGAGGGAAGCCGTCCTCCCTTTCTGCAGCATCGCACGAATCGGCGACCCTGACGGGATTTAGTGAGCTCGGTCCATTCTGGATGCTGGACAGGCTCTCCGCCACCGATGCCTCACAGCTCAACAAGCTGAGAAGGAATACCGCATCCTCAGAAAGCGGATCGAGCACGATCTTCTGCTCTGCGATTAAACTGTCGAAGGCTTCTAGGACCAGAGGCTCATCAACCTCGAGTAGTTCGCAAGCGGCCGATATCAGCATTTCCTTCGGGAGGTACGTGTGCCCTTTCTCGCTGGCCCTCTCGAGAATATACGAGGCCCCCGCCTTGATCCTCTCCGGGGCCTCCCTGCTCAATCCGAGCTTCATCGCAATCGCGTCTGCAGTCTTGAATCCGACGCCGACGATATCGTCCGCGAGTCTATATGGATCGGTCGTGAGGACATTCACCGCGGATGCGCCATATTTCTTGAACACCTGCATCCCCCGGACGACGCTGACGCCGTAGGACTGAAGGAAGATCAGGAGTTCTCTGAGGCCCCTATATCGGTTCCACGCATCGATCGCATTCTTGACCGTATGGGGGCCTATACCTGATATCTCTGAGAGTTTCTCCCCGCCCGCATCGAGCACCTCGATGGTCCTATCACCGAAGTGATCGACTATCTGCCCGGCTCTCTTCTCGCCGATGCCTGTGATTAGACCCGAGCCGAGGAATTTTCTCAGCCCTGCCAGAGATTGGGGGACCTTCGACTCGATGCTCTTGACCCTCAGCTGCGGACCGTATTTCGGATGCTGTGACCACTTGCCCTCGACCTTTATTTCCTCTCCGGGCGAGCACGGCCCCAGCGCGCCGCATATCGTGATCATCTCCCCATCCGCAAGCTTTAGGGCCGCGACGACATACTGCTCATCCTCCGATTTGAATAGAATGCGGTCTATAGTGCCGGTCGTCTCGAGAAATTCCGAGATTGGCTCGCCGACGTCCAGCCGGCTCTGCCCGGAGTCATCCGTCTCCCGTTTGCTTCGTCCGAATCTGTCGGTTGGTCGTTTGAGCATCACAAATCCCGTCGATATCGCCATTTGAGGCGCGGCTGAATGAATTCGCGAGAGCCACGCCCAAGCTCGGCCGGAGCTTACGCAATGCGCGATTCGAATGCAAAGGAGAAGTCGGATCCCAATATTCAGATTATTTTCTGACGGTTCGACCCATGTCGAGTGCGCGGAGCTCTCACCGCTTTGGTTTGCGGTGACCTGGCACCGCTCTAATTGCGGATTGACGTCGGTGTAGGGTGGGCTTTCCAGCCCGCAAATCGATCAGAATCTATCCGCAGATTGCGCAGATTTTCGCAGATGAGGATCTGTGGTTTCGCTGGCTCATCTGTCGCCATCCAACCTTGAACCTTCAGCCTTGAACTGTGAACTTTGAACTTTGAACACTCCATGATCCGCCGATTTGAGGTTCGTCCGCGAAGTGCGGGGAGCTCTCACCGCTTTCGATTGCGGTGACCTGCCACCGCTTCAATTGCGGATTGTGGATTTCGGATTTCGGATTGAAGGATCGATCGGACATTCAGCCACGAATTGGCACGAATGAACACGATCCACAACACCGGGGAAGACAAGAATTACAATGGATCTGCTTCACTCATTCAATGCCCTGAAGGGGCATCATGTGCGTAGCCGTAGTGCGCAAGCCTACGGATTCGAGACCGCCGCCACCTCCTCCCTCCCCCTTCCCGCCAATCGCGGTGCGATTGGCGGGAAGGGGGACAAGACAAACCAAACGCCCTCCTTGCATCGGCAACCTTCCGTGATAAGATAATAGAAACAATCAACCTTGTGTTGAATCAAAGGCAAGTGGACCAGGTCCGCTAATAGCGAGGACAAACGCTTTGACGGAAGAGGCCATGAACTGGTCCCAGCACGATGATATACGGAGGAAGGGAGATAACGATGAACTGGACATCCTGTATCAGCATACGCAAGGCATTTGGAGACGCCCCGATCCGAACAGGGATGAATTCGTTTTCGATCAAGAGGAAACCCACCAAGGCGTAGTTTACGATGTTGCGACGATCACACTCACTGACGTTCCGATTGGATGGGCCATATTGTCGGTTTGGTGCGAGGATGCTGATGGCCATACAATCACGAAGCCTTGCATCATGAACGTATGGGTGTATCCGGAGATCAACTGTTGGCATGATGGCACGCGATGGCGCTTTCGTAGGCCGAGAAATCCG
>JAFGIT010000292.1 GCA_016929465.1 Candidatus Coatesiibacteriota bacterium
ACGCACCACAATCCCCTCAAAAAACATAAAACCGAACCAGCTCGACCTCTCAAAAACCGTCAATCTGATTATTGGGGATGGTCGGTAAACTTGACAGCCATCGAACCAGGGTTAGAATCTACTATACGTTGCATGCTCCAAGGTCGCCGTCGTCTAAAACGTTGCCTGGAATCCTGAAGTGTGGCTTTACCACCACTGGTAGGATTAAAGGCAATGGACGACGGTTCCGATTAGTCTGAGCGAATAAGCTATGGATAATGTATTCGATTCTGGGGGTGGCGGCGTTGCCGGATAAGCCTGAGGGGCATCTTCTCATTATTGATGACGACGAGCTCTTCCTGGACAATCTCGAGACTGCGCTCTCGATGGCCGGATATGAGGTGGAAAGCGCTTCATCTCCGGAGATCGCCTTGAAGCTCCTGAAGGAGCGAAGCTACGATCTTGTCATCACCGATCTGCGGATGCCGGGAACGGATGGCCTTTATATTTATGAAGCCATCAGGGACGTTAGCCCGTTCGTTCCCGTAATCGTATTGACCGGTCACGGTCACCCGCAAGAAGCAGCCCGCGCGATAGAGATGGGTTGTACAGATTATCTGCGAAAGCCTATCACATTGGACGAGCTGAATTTTCGTGTTGACAAGGCCCTTAGGCAGCAACGTGTCGAGGTTGAGGTGGCTTCTTTGCGTGAGCAGCTGCACCGTGCGTCGGCGAGGAGGACCATCGTGGGTTCTTCTCCGGCCATAAGGGCAGTATTGGACAAAATCGCGATGGTCGCGAAATCGAGTGCTACGGTCTTGATCCGAGGCGAGACAGGGACTGGTAAGGAGCTTGTCGCCAGGGCGGTGCATGATGCAAGTCCTCGCTCTAATGCGTCTTTTGTCGCGGTCGCGTGTGCCGCGATCCCGCAGCCGCTCTTTGAGGGCCAGCTCTTCGGGCATAAGAGAGGTGCTTATACCGGAGCGGATAGAGACCAGAAAGGCCTCATTGATGTCGCTAATAAGGGTACTCTTTTCCTGGATGAGATCGGTGACATCGATGCTGCTGCCCAGGTGAAGTTGCTCAGGACGCTGGAGACGGGCGAACTGAGGCCGCTTGGTGATAGAAAAGGACATAAAGTGGACATTCGCTTGATTGCGGCTACTAACCGAGACCTGGAACGAGCCATCGAAGAGGGGCAATTTAGAGCGGACCTATTCTATAGGCTCAACGTATTTCCGGTCACTCTTCCCCCTCTACGGGACCGCAAGGAAGACATACCACTGCTCGTCAAGCACTTCGCCGATCTTCACAGTCCAGACCTCTGTGGCGAGGATAAGATATTTTCCACGACGGCCATCGAGCGACTTGTGGCATACGATTGGCCGGGAAACGTTCGTGAGCTGGAGAATAAGGTGCGTCAGGCGATACTCCTGTCGCCGACTAAGATCGTAAATCCGTCGTCGATAGACATTCCGGTGGAGGTTTCTTCTCCAACCGCCCAGGGATTCAGCGACGCCAAGAAAGCGGCGATAGATTCATTTGAAAGGCGATTCGTGCGAGAAGCTCTGAAATCGGCCAACGGAGTTGTATCCAAGGCAGCCAGGCTCATGGATCTGGACCGCAAAAACCTTTGGCTTCTGATGAAGAAGCACGGGATACAGTCAGATGAATTCCGCTGAGAAGCATCGCGATATTATGGATGTGGGTGTCTTGCAGATGTTCGAGAAGAATCTCTGCGACGATAGGTACGAGATACTCGATTCCCTCGGCCATGGCTCATGGGGAGATGTCTTCCGCGCTTTCGACCGCGTGAGGTCGCACGAGGTTGCGATCAAGTTCCTGCGGGACCCCGCCGGCTATGATGTGTTGGCTGACCGCTTTTTCCACAATGAATTCCGGGCAATGGCCAAGATCGAGCATGCCAACATCGTCCAGGTGTATGATTTCGGGCAGAGCCCCGAGGGGATCCGCTATTACACTATGGCGATTGTGCACGGGGACCCACTGACGAAGTACAAGGGAAAGCTCAAGGGAGAGCTACTCAGGAACGTCGTGGAAGACCTGTGCCGGGCCCTCTCTGCGGTTCATGCCAAGGGCTGCCTCCATTGCGACATAAAGCCCGACAACATAATGCTCTCGGTAAGTGAAGGGCAACCCAAGGCTGTCCTGATGGACTTTGGACTCAATATCAGGATGTCATCGAATTCCAAAGCCTCTCCGCGCGGGACGATATTGTACGCCGCGCCGGAAGTGTTCGCCGGGCAGCAGATTGATGTGAGGGCAGATATCTACTCTCTCGGCATAACGCTGCTCGAGGTAATCTCCGGCGTGCTGCCCTTCAGGAAGGAAGACCTGTCTTTGCCGCTTGGCAGCAAAGAAGCCAGCCGCATGATAGTAGATGCTGCTGCCAAAATTGAGCCGCCATACGGCAATGTTATAGGTCAGATGACTGCCGCCGATCCTCGTGATCGGTTGCCATCCGCCAGAGATGTGCTCGTGGCTCTATCTACGCAGGGGGCGGATGAGATAGAACTGCCCGCCGTTCCCCCGGTTCCGCGCCGCCTGCTCCAGCCCGACTTGATCGGCAGAAAGGCCCATTTGCAGGCCATTCGCAGCAAGATCGACGAATTAGGAATGGGCGTCGGAGGGTGCGTACTCATCAATGGCGCGAAAGCTTGCGGGAAGACTCGTCTCTTGAAGGAAGTCAGACACCACGCACAGCTATCTGGCGTCACCGTCATCGGCACTCCCGATGATCCCGCCTTTGCGCATGGACATTCAATCCTGTCATCTCTTGAAAGGTCCGTGAATCTCGAGATACTCGATCAGGGCGGCGCATTTAGAGGCGAGCGCCTTTTGGACCGTATTGTCGAATTAGCCAGAAAGCGTCGTCTATTGATAATTCTCGATGACGTTCAGGACTTCGGACCACCGGACCTAGCCGTCTGGCGGTCGCTCGCTCATCAGGCTGCGCTGGAAGGCTTCCTCGTCGTGTCAGCCATGCGGACTTCCAAACGCATTACGAAAGACGCCCTGGGGGATTTTGTGAAGGTGATCGCGGACGAAGCCAGCTCGGTAGTGGTTGAGCTTCAGTCGCTTACAGTGGAGGAGGTATCCGACCTTTGCAGGTCGATGCTCGGCACGGATGACAATATGGAGTCCGTGGCACGGACGCTCTGCTCGGAAACAGGGGGCAACGTTGGTGCATGTGTTGAGCTCCTGAAAGAATTGGCTAAGAACGAGAGGCTCCAGCACCGTCTCGGGCATTGGTCAATCGCGCCAGAGCCTTTGGTCCAGGAGAGCGACGCAGGACGAGCGCAACATCCAGCAGTAAGGCCGCAAACGGCTCCCAGCAACCTCAAGACAGTTCTGCTGGCAGCGGCAATCAATGGCCTCAGAGCGCCCGCGACATTTGTTCTGCGTATAGCGGGGCTGCCGCCGGGTAAGTTCGCCGAATTGGTTCGTCAACTCGAACGGGCCGGAATATTGGAGTGGGAGATGGTTGGGAGTCAAGCTTTCATTCGATTCATCGACCATTCCTATCCAAAGGTGGTGCTCGAAAGATCTGATCCCGCTCAGTTGTCGAGTTTGAGTAGTGCGGCCGCGGACATTCTTCTGGCTTCCCGCTCTCAAGGTGGGGCCTTCGATCCGTTTCAACTTGTCGAGCATCTAAAGCGTGCTGGGAGAGTTAAGGAACTGATTGAGGTCGCCACAGCTGAGGGCAAGCGACACAGGTCGGCTGCGGAGCTTCCCCTCGGTATAGGTCTCTTGAGGGCTGCTTTGAGCGCGGTTGAGTCTCTTCCCAGTTTCAACGTTTTTCGCTCAGCAGGGTTGCGAATGGCTCTCAGTAGGATGATGTTCCGACAGGGAGAGGCGAGCCAGGCGCTCGAGCAATGCCTAACGGCCTTGAAGCAGCTGCAGGAGAAAGGGCTCTCCGGCGACAATGGGAACCTCTTCCTTGCGATTCAGATGCACGGTCTAGCTGGAAAGATACATGAGAATCTGAGTTCATACTCGTCGGCCATCGAACACCACAAAGCTGCTCTTGTATTGCTTCAACCACTGAGCGGAATCTCTCGCTATAGAACTTCCTGGGTCAATGTGCAGAATTCCCTCGGGTGGGCGCAGATGCTCGCCCACGACTATCCCGCTAGCGAGAAGACCGTCAACGGGCTCTTAGCTCAAATAGACGAGAGCTCATTCCCCCACGGGATGATCAGGGCTCTGAGCACTGCGGGGTGGCTGGCTCTATACAAAGGCAATCCACGGAAAGCGCTCGACCTATTCGAGCGGGGAATAGATATCGCTTCCAAGAGCAACTTGCCTGCTGGGGTCAAGAGCCAATCGGTCAACGGGGCTGCAAGCGCGTCCTGGTTTCTCGGGAATTGGACGGATTCGCTCTCTTATTACCAGGAGGCGTCACAGCTAGTCGATGGGCTGCAGGACCCATCGAGGAGAAGCTCCGCAATCGGTAATCTGGCTGTGGCAGAATACCAGCTTGGCAGATTGGGAAGTGCGGAGGCTCATTTCAGGGAAGGACTCGCCCTTGACGTCGAGATGGGTGACGTGGAGGGATATGTGGTCGCGCTCAACAACCTGGGAACGCTGCTAACAGCTCAGAATAGGAACGCCGAAGCTCGCAAGTATCTCGAGAAGGCTCTCTGGATTTCGCGTGACAGGCACTTCTCTCAGCACGCTCTGATGGTGGAGCAGAACATCGGAGAGGTATTGATGAACGAGAGGGAGTTCGCCCAGGCCAAGCGGCTGCTTCAGGGTGCTCTCAGGCGAGCTCGAAGGAATGGGGAGGTCGGGATTCTACCAGAGGCGTACCGCCGTATGGCTAGATTGTCGCTGGAGCAAGGCTCATATCGGAGCTTCAATATTTATGCTCGCAAGGCGAGAGAAGCTGCGGAGTCGATTGGTGAGAAGCTGGAGGTCAATCACATCGACAGGTTGTTGGCCCGATTCCATGCAGCTAACGACAGACCTAAGCAGGCCGAGGATCTATTCCTTAGAGCGGCGGATGCTTTCGGTTCGGGCGGAGCGAGATTCGAGGAGGCCCTGACGAAGCTCGAATGGGCCGAGTTGTGTCTAGAGCACGGTCGTCTCTCACGAGCAGGTGAACTTGCTGGCGAGGTCGAGGGAGTCCTCAAAGAGGCAGGAGCCATAGGTGCACTCGACAGGTTCAAGCATCTGCAGAAGCAGATCGCGAGAGGGCGCGGATGGCCTGAGAAGGTGCGCAGTGTTTTAGAGGCCTTCGATGGGCTGAAAGCAGCCCCGGACATGGAAAAAGCCCTCGAAGTGGTCGCCAGGGCATTGGTATCCATAACCGGTGCAGATAGGGGAGTGGTCATCGGATTGAACCAGCGCGGGATGGCCCAGTTCGAGGCTTCCGCCAATATGGATGGGATACACAACGAATACTTGAGAGTATCGGCGAGCATCCTGCGTCATGTGACGAAGACTCGTGAGGCGCTGTTCATCGATTCTGCGGCGACTGATCCCAGGTTTGCCAACAGCGACAGCATCGCCGGCCTTCAGATCGGCTCGGTCGTTTGTGTGCCCGTATCCGTTCACAGCGACCTCAGAGCGGTCCTCTATATGGACAGCAAGACGCCGCACCTGTTCGACGAGCAGGAGCACCTGCCTCTGGCTCAGCTGATGGCCCATCACGTTGGTCTCTTCCTGGAGAACGCCAGGATAGTCAATGAGAATGAACTGGTCGAAGAACTGGTTGCCTCATTGGCTCATGAGATGAGAACTCCGCTTAATGCAATCCTATCATCGGTAGAATTGATGGCGGTGCGAACGAAGCGGCCGCCCTCACATTATGTGGGCGTTGTCGGAAGCCAAGTCGCGCGGCTTTCGCGGCTCGCCGATGAGACGATTGACCTTATCAAGGGCAAGAGCTCTTCCAGATTGCTATGTCCGCAGAGAATCGATGTTAATGCCCTCATTACACACGTCGCCGAGACGCTCGATTCTCTCGCGAGAAAAAGCAAGATTGCGCTGAAGCTAAGCTTGGCAAAGGGTCTTACGGAGATTGTTGGTCAGAGAGACGCTCTAGAGCAAGTACTCATCAATCTCCTGACCAACGCACCGAAGCACACGGGCCCGGGCGGCACGATCACGATTCGCACTCAGCTGTCTTCGATGATTGGGGGCCCATCTCGCCCTGATTCATCGTACTTGTATTTGGGGCAGCACGCTTATCGCGCGGATGGTTCTTTCATCACTATCAGCGTCATTGATGACGGTGAGGGCATGGAGGAGGCCGAATGCAAACGGATATTCGAGAAGTATGCCAGGACAACCAAGACCGAGGCGAATCACCGCATCAAAGGCTCCGGACTGGGGCTTTATATCTGTCGGAGTATAATCGAGCAACACGGCGGCAGAATCTGGGCAACCAGCCGCAAAGGCAAAGGCTCCAAACTGACCTTCACACTCCCCGTCGCGCCGAAGCCTGAGCTGCAGAAAGAGACTCAATCGACCAGGCCAGATGAGACATTGTAACTGGCTTCTGTAAGAAGGCCACCTCCCGTCTTCCTTCGGCTTCATCGATCAGCCATTCTGCACATCCACCCGTTATGAATATCACGGGCACCTGAAGCTCCAGCGAATCCAAGAACTCCAGAACGAGCAGACCATCCTC
>JAFGIT010000293.1 GCA_016929465.1 Candidatus Coatesiibacteriota bacterium
CAATACCAAAAATCATAAAATAAAATGCTCTGCAAATATCCACAATGAAAAGGAGACTTTTTTTACAGCCTCCTTGTCTCCGCCCTTCTATATCTTTGGGCAGACACAAGGCCTGCCGGTACGTTTTAGATGCATCGTGTGCCCGTTACTTTCCAGTCCCCTTGCTAGGTCATTCCATTAGGCGGATTCCGAAATAGCTGACTCGGCTTCTTCGAAATGCTCCCCCGCTTCATACTTCAGATACATCGCTCTTAGAGCCTTGAGACGGATTACGGGCAAATATATGAATAGCCAAATAGAAGGTGGGAGCATCAATATCGCGGCCAAGTATCCCATCCTATTCGTCGCATTGCCGAGGAGTGAGCATGCAAATGCAGCCAAAAGACAAGAGCCAGATCCAATAGATAGCCATAGCGCTCTCTTGTATTGATTCCTGGAGCCGATCATAAACTTATCCGGCTTCCTGATGACCTTCTCATCTTGTCTTTCCTGATCATCCATCGCTCATCCCTCTGTCATTTGAGTTTCATGCATTAGCGAATAATCTCAAATCAGCCCATCTCGCCCGAGTTCAATGAACATCGCGTCGAGTTTATCGCCCAAGCGATCGAGGCAGTAGTCCTTCATTATTGTCTTTCGGGCCTGTTGTCCCAGCCGCTCGCGTAGCGCCCTGTCACCTGCTAGCTGAAGCATCCTGGCCACGAATTCCTGCTCAGTGCTGGCAAATAGCCCGTTCACGCCATCTTTCACGATGTAGGGAACGTCGCCGAGAGGCGTCGCGACGGTTGCCATCTCCATTGCCATGTACTCGAATTGCTTCGTCGGAGATTTGCTCTTGAGCCATGAGACGTTCATGTCGTCCCCCTGAAGCGGCAGCAGGCCGACATGGGTCTTCGCAAGGTAGGCGGGCATCGCGTCCGGATGGATGAAGTGCCTGAATTCAATCGGAAGGTGTCGATAGGTAGTAGAAACCAGGGCCTTTACCGCCTCACCATAAGTGCCCCACGCAAGAAGCCTGAACACCACGTCCCTATTAGCTTCATATACCTTCGAGAAGCAGTTCAGAAGAAATACAACGTTGCCGAGCATTACGCCGCCCCAGACGTTGCCGCCCCAGACGAAAATAGTCTTGTCCTGCTCGGCCCTGGCAAAGCGCTGCTCATCGGTCATGGAGAATTTGCCCGTATCCGGCCCAGTGGGGATGTAATAGACGCGTGGATGCCTGAGTCTCAAGAGCCGATCGAGCTCCTTGTTGGCAGCAACGCATGCGACCGACTCATCTACGAGTTTCCACGTTATTACGGTCTCATCTCTACTTCCGAAATAGTGGTCGTTCAGAAGGTCGTGGTTCAGAAATGGCGAGCGGTCCAGGTCCCAGTCATCATAATCGAAGATGATCTTGATGCCTCGCCTTCGATGCAGAAGGTGCGGCGCAAGAGAGTGCCAGTGGGCCTTTTGCATGTATATGATCTCGTTTTTTCGGCTCTTGAACTCTCTGTAGGCCCTGCGAGTGATCTGCAACTTGTGGCGGTCGCCGAGATGCAGCATCTGTTCGTGACCGAACTGCCTCCCGTATTTATCCCTGTAGAGCACGCACTCGCATTCGTAGCCGCGTGTCTTGAGTTGATCGGCGAAGTTAACGCATCGTATTCTCGTTGATGGTCGATCATAGCCCATCAGTCCCCAGAAAAGGAGGCTGGGCTTATTTCTCTCTTCTGTCATTTGGCCTTCTTTGAGTTATTGATTGTGGGGAAGCTCGCGGTTGATATCATCAAATTGCGAGCGAGCCTCAGTTCAGTTATTCGCACATCAATGCTCTTTCCGTCCCAAGTATCTGGCATAATCGAAAATCTGGACATCACGTGGTGCTTTTTTCCGGCCCCGAGTGGCGCATTCTTCGAGACAGGATAGAATTCATCCTGGGCCACTATATCACCATTTTTATTCAAAAGAGAGCCGGATAGGGTCAACGTTCCCAGATTCTGGTCTCCCATGTTCCTCACCTCACACTCGAGATAGACGGAGTGGCCGTAGAGGGTGTCCTCATAAAATTCACACTTGACTCCGGATATCTCGATGAACCTGAGGTACTCCTCGTTTTGAACTCTCTGCCTTTCCAGCTCCTGAGTGGATATCGACGACGGTCCCAATCCGAGATTCGGCAGGGGCAATCTCGAGCTCTCCTGAGTGAGAAGGAAAGTCACGGAAAATAGGGCTAGCAGTGGCAATGAGATCCAGACCAAAAGCCCCATCTTTCTCTCGGATATGAGTCTTACGGCAGCAACATATACTATCAAGACTGCTCCCCCCGCCATCGCCGAGGGCGGCTCTAATCCCAATCTGTAGCCTATGAGGAATGCATAGACACGCCAGGCAACGAGCGCAAGTCCATTGAGCGCTATGGCCAGCTCAGAGAGCGCTACAAGCCTCTTGACTTTGATCCTTAGACAGAGTGCATGCACAAACAATAGGAATCCAGCAGAGATGAAAAGAGCCATGCCCGCCATCGTAGTAGGCATAGCTATGATCTCCCGGCTACAGCCAATTGCTCAATCAGCCTGCACAAGATCGTCACCCAGCACCTGTTGTCCAATCAGAGACGTATAATCCCGCCAAATTTGACATTTCGAGAGATTATCGCTACTTTGAATCTGGATAGCAAATCTTGACAGCATCAGTAGGAGCTGGATGGCGTGGATGAGCGCTCAGTAATCGTGGATTACTCGGCACGACCGTTACGTCAACTCTTTATTTCTGGCGCTGCATTCTGGATGCGGATGTTATTGACTGACAGAGAAAGGTCGTGAATTGAGATGAAAGCGCTCATTCTTGCTGCGGGTCGAGGAGCGAATCTCTCGCCGCTTTCTGACACCAGGCCCAAGCCGATGATAATGCTCTCCGGCAAGCCGCTGCTCGAGCACTCGCTCTCTATGTTGAGAGAAACGGGGACGACCGACGTGGTGATCGTCATCGGCCATCACTCAGAGCAGATTCGGAACCACTTCGGCAGAGGCGCATCCTGGGGGATGAACATCGAATATGTTCAACAGAAGGAGCAGGACAGCATAGGGGAGGCCATTCTGCTGGCCCGTGATCGTTTCAAGGGGCTCGATTACTTCATCCTGTCGTATGGCGATACCGTCTTTTCGGAAAATATATTCTCGAACTGCCTGGCATCCTTCAGCGAGTTCAAGAAGTCCACGGCCGCTGTCGCACTGGCTCCAGAAACAGAATTCTATGGCAACGTCTATCTCGATGATTCGTCCAGGATCTCCAGGGTAATCGAGAAGCCCAAGGGCTCGGCTATGGGCAACTACGTCCTGGCTGGCACCTTCGTGCTCGCATCCGAATTCTTCGACCTGGTCGAAAAGAATGATGCAAATGTCGCCAGCGCCTTCAATGCCCTCAGCGAGGAACAAGGCCTTTATGCGACGATATGGGAGGAGGATTGGACGGACGTAAATCATCCGTGGGACATCCTTCAGGCCAATCGGATACTGATGAACGTCTGGAAAAGAGCGACAATTTCCAATCTGGCGGATGTAGCTCCCGATGTGACATTCACCGGCCCCGTTTTCGTGGATGACTATGCTCGAATAAGCAATGGAGTTGTTCTTCGTGGCCCATGTTATGTCGGCAAGCATTGCTACATCGGCGACAATTGCCTGATAAGGGAGTTCACATCGCTGGGTGAACGAACCACGGTCGGTTACGGCGTCGAACTGAAGAACTGCGTCCTATTTGGCAGGACCAGAATCGGGCGACTGTCATTTGTGGGCGATAGCGTGATAGGCTTCGACGTGATTTTCGGTTCTGGGACCATGACTGTAAATGAGAGTCTCGAGGACGAGATGATAGAGGTTAAGATAGGTGATCGAGTGGTCAACACGGGCC
>JAFGIT010000294.1 GCA_016929465.1 Candidatus Coatesiibacteriota bacterium
GCCATTCCGTGGGCAAGCCGCTTCGCGAGCAACTGGCTCCCAATTGCGCACCTGCAAGCGTGCTTCCACAGGGCGAGGTGGTCGCAGGTCTGCTGCGAGGTGCCTCGGAAGAGGGTGTGCGCGGATGCGGTTACTGCAAGCCAGCGAACGGTAAGAAAGCCGAGCGCGGAGATGGCCGCAGTCAGCGTGGATATAGAGGCGATTCTGCCATATAGTGCGGAGTTAGAGAACCTGAGTATCTTCGAGGTGAGCGCCTCGTCCATCTCCACGACTTTTCTCAAGTCGGGCAGACTGGCCTTGGGATCGGACGTTATCCGCATGACCTGAGCGGCAATCGATGGGAGCGCCGGGAGTTCCTTCGGCTCCTCGAGGGCCTTCAGAAGCTCCACCTCCTCCAGCCGTTTCCGCTCAGCAGCCATTTGTTTCTTCGCCACATCAAGCTCGAGCATCCCCAATCACCTCCCGTTTGATCTCATTCGATATAAGGAATTCAATAAAACTATCTGCCAAACCGGATCCCATGTCAACTGGGGGAAATATTACGGAGAAGCTCAATCTTCGGCCCTCCTATCAGCGTCGCTCGGCTCCGGGATTCCACGGCAACAGCCCGCATCGGCAGAGGGTAAATTCACTATATCCATAAATCACTTGCTATCTAAAACCGGGCAAGCACTTTGTCCAGAAACTTGTTTTCCTCGATTGCCTTCCTGCCCTTGATCAATCCATGGACGTTTGCGCGAATCATCTCCCATTGATCCGCAGCGCTGTTAATCGAGTAGAATGACCTCAGCAGTCGAAGTAGTTCTTCTGCCTCTGGTAGCATCTCCTGCTCGATTGAGATTCGGATAGCCCGTTTCAGGTTGTCCGCCTCAATTTCGACTGCCCTGAATGTTGGAGGCTGATTTTCGCCCAACTTGGCCCTCATGGCTCCAGCCCACATCGCGTAAAATCGCACAAACTCACGATCGAATTGAGCCGCTCGGTCCGCGCCCGCGAGCTCAGCCCATTTCTCGCTGATGGGGGCCGATGACTTCTCGAAGCGGTAGGTCATCCCCTCCAAATGCGAAAGCAGGCCGACGGCTCGGGCTTCCTCCAGGATCGACTTCCACTTATCGGTGTCGATTATTTCACCCATCAACTCGCTGTAAAGCCGCTCCTTATCATCGTCGATCAAAGGAAACATCCCCAGCATTCCGGCGTGGACATGCGTCCTGAACAGGCCTATGAATGGTAGGTGCCTCTTCGAGTGTTCACCCAATTGGGAAAAGGCCTCGGAGAAGTCAGCAATATTCGTTGACATCGTATTACCCCTATTCTCGGATTTTAGAGCTAATCCCATTTTCAAATTTATACACTCCGATGTCGTCCCCAGGCAACTCAAGTCCGCCGGCGCTTGACGGGATTTGAGGGTGGGGTTATTTTGGCGGCGGAATCATTACCTGGAGAAATAGGGTTGAAGGAAGAGCGATTTGAAACCGAGTGCGCGCTGATTGCGCTCGCCGCGATATTGTTGGGCTGGCTTGCCTGGAGCGTCATCTTCGTTGATGGCGAGGTGCGGTCAGCAGATACTCGCGGCGCGAGCATCTATTTGACGCGCGATGGTTGGCTCGGCGCTGCGGATTTTGAGACCGATGCGCCTTATCTCGGGAAAGCGACGCTCGAGATATTCGACCAGCTCAAGGTGCGCCCTAATTTCGCGACTGCATCGAAGGCCCTGTTCATGGCAGTCGATGGGATCGGGCCTTCCCTATCCGATGCAATCATCGAATTCAGAGACCAGCGAGGCGGCAACGTCTCCCCTAAAGACCTTTTGGAAATACCCGGCATAGGCGAGAAGCGGCTGCGATCGATCCAGCGGATGTTGGACTTCGGCCCTGCCAATGAGCCACCCGCACCGGTGAAGATCGACCTATGATGGACATCTTAAAGGGATTGAATCCCGGGCAGGTAGAGGCGGTCCTTCAGACGGATGGCCCGGTCCTCGTTCTTGCGGGAGCAGGCAGTGGGAAGACTAAGGCGATAGTCCACCGGATAGCGTATCTGATCGATGGCGGCATTTCGCCTCATCACATCCTCGCCGTCACCTTCACCAACAAGGCAGCGGGCGAGATGAAGAACAGGACCATGAACATGGTCGGTCCCGTCGCGGAAGCCGTCTGGCTCTGCACCTTCCACTCGCTTTGTGCGCGCATCCTGAGAGTACATATCGAAAAGCTGGAGCCAATCGCCGGGCGAGAGCGATACAAGTCCGGGTTCTCGATTTACGACGATGAGGACAGGAAGAAGCTGCTCTCGAATTGCATTAAGGAGGTCGGCCTGGAGCACAACGCCGAGTCGCTGAAGATTGCGAGGAGGTGGGTCTCCTACGCGAAACTCAGGGGCCTCGAGGTGCCTGAACTCGCCGTCAAACTCACCAGGGAGGGGCAGTCGAGGTTCGCGGCCGTCTATGAGCAGTATCTCGTCCGCATGGCGGCTTCGAACGCCCTCGATTTCGACGATCTTCTGGGCCTGGCTCTGCGGCTCCTGACCGAGAATGAAGAGGTCCGCAATTCGTATCAGACCAGGTTTGAGTATTGCATGGTCGATGAGTTCCAGGACACCAACCGGGTCCAATACGAGCTTATGAAGATCATCGCTGGCGAGCGGAAGAATCTATTCGTCGTGGGCGACGACGACCAGTCGATCTACGCCTTCCGGGGGGCCGACGTGCGGAACATTCTCGATTTCGAGAAGGATTTTCCCGAGGCAAAGGTCGTCCATCTGGACCAGAACTACCGCTCCACGAAGAGCATCCTTTCCACTGCATGTTGTCTGATTGCGAAAAATAAGGCCCGCAAGGAGAAGCAGCTCTTCACCGAGAATATGGAGGGGACAAGGGTGGAGTTCTGCACATGTGCAACGGAGGTGGCCGAGGCGGAGTTCGTCTGCTCAGAGGTCGAAAGGACCCGGCGCGAGTCGGGCGCAAGCGTTCCTTCCATAGCGGTTTTTTATCGGACGAACGCCCAGTCGCGGGTCGTGGAAGATGCTCTCCTGAAGTGCCACATCCCATACACTATCGTTCGGGGGCTGCGATTCTACGAGCGTAAGGAGGTCAAGGACGCCATCTCATACCTCAAGGCCTCGATCAATCCGGATGACGACATCGCAATCGAGCGAGTCATAAATGTACCCCCGCGCGGGATCGGCAAGGTCTCAATCGAGAAGATCGCGGCCGAGGCAAACCGGGCTGGATGCTCCTTCTATGCGGCGATAGGGCGGATGATAGAATCGGATGATATCAAGCCTGCGCTCAAGAATAAGCTCGCATCCTTCTTCAGCCTAATGGAGACCCTGAAGAAGGCCGCACGAACCTGCAGGACCCCATCCGGATTCCTGGATCACATGCTGAGGGAGACGAATTATATCCAATACCTAATCGAGTCGAACGAGAGCGGCGAGATGACCCGCGCGGAGAACGTGAAGGAACTCGTGACCGTTGCCAAGACCTTCGAGATGAAGTTCCCTGGCTCGAGCCCCGAGGACTTCGCCCACCACGTGGCCCTATTGAGCGACATCGATGACTTCGATGAAAGCGAGAGCCCCGTCTCTCTCCTGACGCTCCACAGTGCGAAAGGGCTCGAATTTGACGTGGTCTTTCTGATCGGCGTGGAGATGGGATTGCTCCCTCACTACTCGGTCAGGCAAAGGGAGCACGTCGAAGAAGAAAGACGGCTGCTCTATGTGGGCATGACCCGCGCGAAGAAGCGGCTGGTCCTGACCAGGGCGTACCGCCGCCTCCTATTTGGCAGGACGACCTGCAACCAGGAATCGCCATTCATGTATGACGTATCGCCCGACCTCATCTCGAAGAAAGCCTTCTACGGGAGCGAGATACTCTGATTTGGAGGCTGTCTGATCGGCAGGATTGTCGGCCGCAGGGGCTGGCCTTGTGCCTGCCCGAAGATATAGATGGGCGGGGACAAGCCACCGCCCCTACTTGCGTCCGAGCCTGTTGCAGAGGAGCTTCGTCCGGAAGAAGCAAGCATCGCACGCGGCCCGGTTTGCCTGATAACAATCGAAGAGTGGCCTCTTAAGCGCGCATTCCTTCGCAGCCCTGAGATCCCGAACGACAGATTCGACCCGTGCCAAGGCATCCGCGTCAATCTGGACTGGCAGAATTTCGCCGGTTCTCGCGAGGTAGATACTCACTGAGATAGCGCTCGCGGTTGGGCGGAGTGCAGACGCGGCGACCCAGTATGCGGCCATCTGCGCTCGGTATCGCTCGATGATCCCCTCGGTTTCCATGTCGGTTTTGTAATCGACTATCGAGATGTGCCCAGCTTCATCCTCTAAGAGAAGGTCGATCATCCCCCGCAAAACGGCCTGGTCGAGCTTGAGGATGAATGGGACCTCCCGACGCGCTCGCCTTGCTGATGCGGCTCTCTGGGCTAACTCGGACGAGCGGAATATCCTCAGGATATTGCTCAAGGCTTCCCGTTGAACTCCACTCTCGTTGGCCTTCAGAAGGGAGCTGATGAGCGCGTCATCTCCCGACTGATCATCCGGATCAACGAGTTGGAGAAGTCGATGAGCGGTAGTCCCGAATTCTGCCCCGCTGGCACTTGCCGCTGCTTTGTCAGCGGACGTAGTGGGTGGGACCATCAGAGCTTCGGCGTTCAGGATTCGCTCTATGAGGTAGCGCCTGGGGCACTCGGAGAAGGTGTCGAGATCGCTAGGGGATATATCGGGCGTGAATTCAGCCTGCCCTATGCATTTCATCAGCCCAAGCTCTTGGGAGATGGGCCCCGATTTAAGGAATTCTGCGTCCGCCGCTTCCTTTAAGCGTTCAATGTAAGCTCGTGTTCTCGACTGTGTCTGACCATCGGGTGCCAGCCCCCCAGGGAGCTGGCTCTCGGAGGAGAAGACGAGCAGGGGATTCTTGATCCCCTCGACCTCGATTCGACTGGGGGCACTGTCTGGGGTCGGAGAGTCGATTCCAAACCTCCGGTTGATCTCCCACCCTATGGCTTCGCCGGGCTTGGCCCCGGGTGTGCCGCTGATCAAGATGTGGTCCCTCGCGCGGGTGCACGCAACGTACCACAGGCGGTAGTATTCGTCGGAATTGGCCTGTTTGAGACGGTCGCTGATGGCCTGTCGAATTTGTGTGGGCACGCGCTTGCCCCACACGGATGCTGAAGGGACCATTATTCCAAGTCCCAGTTCCGGGTCGGCATAGATAGCCTCGCTGCCTCCCCAAAACGGCCTATCAAAGGCGTCCACAGCCATCACAACCGGGAATTCGAGCCCCTTTGCGGCATGGATGGTCATGATCTTCACACCATCGCCGCTCCGCTCCTCGACTTGTGCCTCGGCTACTCTTACCTGACCGTTGAAGAGATCTGCCAGCCGTCTTATCGCTGCCGGAATGGCATGGTCGGACGTGCTGGACTTGAGCAGATCATCGATCTTATTGAGGTTCGCGAGGCACTGGTCGCCGTCTGTCTGTGCGGCGTATGCGGCTAGTGCCGCCGTCTTATTCAGCATGAATCGCACGATCTCCGCGGGACCAGTTGTTCTCGACATTTGTCGAGCTGTGCTGAGGAGGCTGTGGGCTGTAAGGAGTGCCTCGGCGTCCAGCGGATTCGGCGGCGGCGACTCCCATGGGGCGACTGCCTCGACGCCCTCCTTAGCGAGCTTAATGAGCTTCTTCCAGAGGCTTATTTTGCTGCATTCCGCTCTCCCAATCGCACAGAACCAGGCCAGACCATCGTCACTGACCGCGAAGAGGGGGCTGCGAAGGACGCCGGCGAGTGCAAGATCGTCACTCTGGTCAGAGATCGCTCTCAAGAGGCACAAGACATCCAGGATCTCCTGTCGCTCGCCAAAGCCGAAGCCACCCACAACGATGAATGGTACGCCAAGCTGCCTGAGAGCCTCCTTGTATGTTTGTAGGTGAGTGCGTTTCTGCAAGAGCATAGCGATGTCATCATATCGGCAGGACCTGAGTTCGTTCGTCGATGGATCGACAACGGACTTGCCGAATTCGCCCTTTGGATCGACCATCGCGACGATGCGGCGAGCGATTAGGCCTGCCTCGACCGCGACATTCTCCTTCTTATTGCCAATCGATGCTGGAAATAGCAGTTCGACAGTCCCATGGTGCACACCTTCCCCTACCGAGCGCTTTGCGATCATCGGAGCCTCGGAGAAACCATGCTGGCCGGCTTGCTCGCCGAACAGACGGTTGATGAACGCGATCAGGTCGGGAAGCGAGCGGAAGTTCTCACGCATCTCGATTGTCGAGCCGCCTGAGCTCTCGATCTCCGCCACGGTGTCCCGAAACGCCTTCAGATTCGCGCCGCGGAAGGCATATATGGATTGCCTCTCGTCCCCAACGATGAATA
>JAFGIT010000295.1 GCA_016929465.1 Candidatus Coatesiibacteriota bacterium
CTCAGGCGGAAGAGATACGACCTTGCCCAGCCTGCCGAAGAACGGATCTCTGATCACTCTGATCTCACTATCTACCTGCAGACCGATAGACGAATCCCTCCCGGCCGCAGACTTCTTTGACGCGGCTGAATCAGCTGGAATTATGACCTCCGGACGCAAGACGCCCGCGCGAATCTGTGTCGCGCCGTTGATGGAAGCACGCTTGCCTTCGTTCGCCTTCAATATCTGGAAGGTGCCATTTGCCATGTCGATTTTTCCGAAGCCCTCGGTGATCACGAGCGTCACGCCGAGCTGCTCGGAGCCTGTTATCGCCACGCCGATATCGTAGCCGAGGAAGTCCCGCAAGTCCTGGTCGGCGAGGCCCCCTACGACAATCCCAGCTGCCCCGAGGTCTATTGCTCGCCTTATCGCATCACTCGTTACTAATGAGCCGCCGACAAGTATCTTCCCGCGACAATCGTCGGGAATCGCGCTCTTGTCCATTAGGTCCTTGGGAGAATCACAGACAATCTTGATGTCCCCGCAGACCTCGCCGCCGATGCCAAAGATGCCCTGGACGAAGGCTCCAAATGTCTCCACCACGACACCCTCGCTCGGGATGACCTCAACAACCGTGCCATCAACATACGCGTTCACAGAGACCGGTATCGGAACACCGCGGATCAGAACCTGTCCCGTCACCTTCGAGATGTTCTCGATTGTGCCGTCCGCCGGTGCGTTACATGAGGATTTGAAGAAGCCAAATATGCCTTTTGTCGTGGCGATCGGCTCGTCCTTCTTGACGGCATCGCCCTCTTTCATCAGCATGTTGTGCTCGATGTCCTCGGGCACGATGCTGAGTATATTTGCTACATTGATCGGGTGAACGCTGCCAGGGAGGTCGGTTTTCGCGACAACGTCCTCTGCCTTCACGGCCTTTCCGCTCTCGACAAGTACTTCACCCTTGAGAGGAAGGATGCGTCGCTTTCTGACCACAGTCCTCTCGACGACTTTCAGCCCTGGTGTATATGCATGAGCCAAGACGTAACTCCTTTATTATCTTTAGAAAGAGTATTCGGGATACATCGATAGAGCCTTGTGCCACTCCTGGAATTTGCGCACTCGCTCTGGCTTCTCTTCAGGCAAGGCTATCGGCCTGCCTCTCGCATCGAGAATAACTCCAACAACACCGCCGGTTGCACTCGCAGTGACCGTCTTGCCTGATCCAGCTCCGACATCGAAGCCCTTGTGAGGGTGTATGGTCAGCTTGACTGACTCGCCAACACCGGCCGCGAGTAGATACATCTCGCCGAGGCTCAATGATATCTCCTCGTGCTTGCCGCTCGGAAGATCAGCTGAGACACGCATACAGGGCGCTCCAGGCTTGCCCTCGCCGGTGGGCGCGACGCATGTACCAAGATGTATCAGGCAGTCTTTATCGAAGACCTCGGTCGCTGCCTTCGGGTGCAGCGTGGAAAGAACGCCCAACTGAGGCATCATGAAGATGCTGTCAACTGCAAGTCGTGTGAAGCCCTCAGGCTGGAACGCATCGATGAGCATCACGGCAGCCTGGTTCCGTCGTGGGGCGTGAGAGAGTATCCCGCCACTGCCGACGAGCATATCGAGCTCCATCAGATTGACCAGGGTCGCACCAGTTCTTGATTGCGCAAAGGCATCAGAGATCGTTCTCTCCTGCTGAACACCCTTGAGGCCAACTGCCAGCGATTTGTGATGCTCGAATGCTAGCCTGAGTGCTTCCCTCGCAATGGCCTGCTCGATAATAAGCTCCTGAAGACTCTGCGGAATTGTCGTCGGACGGATCATCTTATTCTTAATTCGATTCCGAAGGTCCCGCTCGTCCAGGTCAAACGGTATCCAGCGCATTACGTTCGGGAGAGTTGCCTCTGCAAGAACATTCGATACGCTGTAGCTCATACCCAGGTTAGCGGAGACCGTGCGGTTGAATACGTCCGAAAAGACAGAGAAGACGTCCGTGGTCGCGCCGCCAATATCGACGCCGACAACCTGGATACCTTCGAGTTTGGCGATGGTCTCTATTATCTTACCCACCGCCCCAGGAGTCGGCATGATCGGGGCATGTGTCCAGGCCATAAGCTTCTTGTAGCCCGGCGCCTGAGCCATAACATGCTCCATGAAAAGGTCGTGTATCTTATCCCTGGCAGGGATCAGATTCTCCCTCTCGAGCACCGGCCGAATGTTATCCACAATGGAGAGGTCCGTTTTTTCGTCGAGACGTTTTTTGATCTCGGGCCTTGCCTTTATGTTACCCGCATAGATGACCGGCAACTGGTAGGACATCCCGAGACGAGGTCTCGGGTCTGCAGCGGCTATAAGCTCCGCAATCTCGACGACGTGGGATATCGTGCCACCATCGATGCCGCCCGAAAGCAGGATCATGTCGGGCCTGAGCTGACGAATGCGCTCGATCTTCTCGTGAGCCAGTCGGCCATCGTTCGATGCGATGGCGTCCATGACTATAGCGCCTGCTCCGAGCGCCGCCCTTTGTGCGGACTCGACCGTCATGCTCTTCACGACACCGCCGACCATCATCTGGAGGCCGCCGCCCGCGCTCGACGTCGATATATATATATCGACTCCCGTCTTCTCGTCGGTCTGCGGGGACAGTATCTTGTCGCCTTCCAGTATCTTGCGGCCGGCGAGCTCCTCTACCTCCGCGATGGCATTCAGGACGCCCATCGTTACATCCTCGAAAGGAGCCTCGACCGTCGTCGGCGCCTCTCCGCGGACGATAAGACGATATTCACCGTCTCTCTTCTCGATCAATATCGCTTTTGTCGTGGTGCTACCGCAGTCGGTAGCCAATATCGACTTCACGTTTTCCGGAACTATTTCACCCATATTTCAACCCTTTTAAGATAATAACTGGCAGAGGGATTATACTGCTTGAAAGGGAGCAGTCAATTGTCCTCATTCGCAGCCTTGGCCTGAAGCCTCTTCGCGCGCTTCGCCTCTCGCTTTTCCTTGCGAATTTCCTTGGCTCGCTTGCGTGCGGCTTTCTCCGCGTCCCTTGCCTCCATATCAAGCGACTCGATTCGCTGCAATAGATACTCTACGTTGTCTCGGTTCTCCATTGCAAGGACAAACTGCTGATATTCATCGGGATTGAAGATGATCTCGGCAAAAGGCCCAATCGCGATCAGGAATTGACTCCCAACAAAACTCAGCGGCTTCATCGATTCCAGGGCGAAGATAGCAGGCACTGCAGCACTCCATCTGATTATCTTCTTCGCGACCTTCTCGATGACCTCCTGCTGTGCCTCTGTCAAGGGCTCGCCCGAATGACCCGTCATGAATTCTCCTGTTCCATGGTTCTCTCGTAAAGCCTGCGAAGGAACTTCACGTCCTCCCAGGTGTCACGCTTCTTGTCGGGCGACCGGAGAAGGTACGCGGGGTGGTACGTCGCGATCAGCGGTACTCCCTGGTAATTGTGGATGATTCCCCTTAAAGAGCCGATCGAAGTCGATGGTCCAAGTTTCAGAAGAGTCCGCGCGGCATGGGCACCCAGCGCGCAGATTATCTTGGGCTTTATCGTAGCAATCTGCTCTATCAGGAACGGCTCGCACGCCTCCACCTCCGCCGGTATAGGGTCCCGATTCTCAGGTGGCCTGCACTTCAAGACATTCGCTATATAGACTTCCTCTCGCTCGAACTGGATAGACTTCAATATCTTCGTCAAAAGGACCCCCGCCCGACCTACAAAGGGGACACCCTGCTTGTCCTCCTCTGCTCCCGGTGCCTCGCCAACGAGCATGAGATTCGCGTTGGGATCGCCCGCGCCAAAGACCACCTTGTTCCTGGTCTCGCAAAGGCGGCATTGCTCGCATCTGAGAGCGTCCTTCTCGATTTCCTCCAGTGGCCGCGCCCCCTTTGGGAGTGCGGATAATATCTCCTTGGGATAGCCGTCGACTCCAAGCTGCGCCTGGAATCGAAGGAGGCTAATAACCTCAGCCATAACACCGTGTAGCTCTTTCATTAGGCTCCTGAGCATATCAAAGATGGGCAGCCGCAATCAACAGCCCGACATTCTTGACACCTGGGCCAAGCGGGTTCTATATAGAACACCTGTAATCAATAAATGAAACAACTGAGGTGAGATATGGATCGAGATGAGGCCTACAAACTCGTCAAGAAGAGCGTGAAGAACAAAAACCTCGTGAAGCACATGCTCGCGACCGAGATCGTCATGGAAGCGCTTGCCGAGCGCTTCGGCGAGGACAAGGCAGCGTGGGGCCTTGCCGGACTACTCCACGACGTCGATTACGACCAGACCGCGGAAGACTTCCCGAAGCACGGCTTCACATCCGCAGAGATACTCGAGGACCATGGTGTGGATGACGCAATCCTGCACGCGATAAAGGCCCATCCAGGCCATATCGAGGCCGAAACGAAAATGGCAAAGGCGCTATACGCGGTCGATCCGCTGACGGGTTTGATTGTCGCCTCAGCGCTCATTCATCCGGACAAAAAGCTCAGCTCGATCGACGCCCAATTCGTCCTGAACCGCTTCAAGGAGAAGCTCTTCGCCAAAGGCGCAAACCGAGAGCAAATCATGACCTGCGACCGTTTCGGGATGACGCTGGATGATTTCGTGGACAC
>JAFGIT010000296.1 GCA_016929465.1 Candidatus Coatesiibacteriota bacterium
ATGTCCATAGCACCTGGCTGAACGAAGAGGTCATCAATGAAGTCCTGCGAGATCAAGGCGCCGTTCATATTGCAGTTGAGACCAACGCCGCCGGCGATGCAGAGCTTGCGATAGCCCGTCATCTTGTAGAGGTACTCCGCTAGCTGAACCGCTGCTCTCTCGAGCTGCGTCTGGATCGTCTTCGCGATGTTCTTGTGCTCCTGCAGGATCGGATCGCCCATCTTGTATCGCCTTGCGTATGGTCCGATCTTCCGGATGTGCTCCAGGTTCACGTGGTAATCGTGTCTGGAGACTTCCAGGATGCTCTCATATTTCGGATCGAACTCGCCGTACGAGGATAGGCCCATCAGCTTCCCGTCGCCGAAATAGCCGAAGCCCAGGAGGAAGGTGATCGTCTTGTAGAGCATACCCATCGACTGGTACTGGCTGTACTGACGGATCGGCTTTGAGATGGTGTTGCCGTCGCCAATGAAGAGCGAAGTGGAGTGGTCCTCACCGAGACCGTCTATGACCAGGATGTTCGCCTTGTCGAAGCCGGACATCCTAAAAGCGCTCGCTGCATGGCAGAGGTGGTGCTTGATCTCGAAGACCCGTTTGAACCGCCGATGCAGCTGCGCCATGAATTTCTTTCTATTATAAAAGTAGCCTACGATATTGCCGTACACTACCTTCGCCGCCGGATCGTCGGAGCCGATACGCTGCTTGATGATGTTCTTCAGCGTCATTCGTCTCAGGTTGCTTACGACGGCATCGACTATTGTTTTCACAGCAAGGTAAGAGTTCATGTGATAGGAGATCGCCACCGCGTCGATGTCGGAATCCTTCACTCCAAATTCGTCAAAGAGCCACTGCATCGATAGCTCGGGCTCCTTGCCGCCCCAGCAGAGACCAGGCGTGTGTTTGATTCGGTTGAGCCGCTCTTCCTCGATAACACCGAGCACCTCACCGTCCTTCACAAGGGCGGCCGAGATGTCGTGATACAGCTCGTTAATCCCCAAGACATAGGTCATCTCTAGAACCTCTTTATATAGATTTGCTGAGTTATAGCGTGGACTGGGCCAGTAGTCACATAGAATATAACAACCGAGCAAAACAAAAGTCAAATTTTCTCTGCGATGCTACGCGGAGCCGGAGCTGGGAGAAAGGAGAAGAGCCTGCGGCTCGGCTCAATAGGGAAAGAGGGCGAGGCGGTGTTGGCCCTTGTCTTTCCTTTGCTGAGGAGCGTCTGATGGTCGGGTTGCTCGATGTCTTCTCCGATTATGCCTGTTGTCTCTATTGAGAACTTCGCTCCCGACCTCCAGATACACTATTTAAGCCCATTCTCTTCATGCCTTTGCGCAATTGATGAGGCCAGGTTTTCGAGAGCCTTGAAATCACGTTCAGAGGGTGCTCCTTTGCACAAGACAGGCTCCAGCACCTCGACCTTCAGATTGGGTATCATCCCAGCAAGCGCTTCCAGGGTCTTCCCGCCCCATCCGTAAGAGCCGATGATGGAAAGGAATCTGGCTTTCGGTCTCAGAGCGTTTGCGAGTAGCGTTGCGTAAGCGGCGAGGGGGTGCGGACCGGCCAGGACGGTCGGAGCTCCCACGACAACTGTTGCTGCATCAACGAGCGCCATGGCGAGTTTCCCAATATCGGTTACAGCCAGATTGAACAACTCCACGCCTACGCCATGTCCGATCAGGCTTGCTACCAGGTGGTCAACCATCTTTTGCGTGCTGCCGTGCATGGACACAAACGGCAGAACAACCAGATTGTGCGGAGCACCGACTACCCAATCCCGGTAGGCTTCCATGATCCAGGCCGGCTGGCTGTAGAGCGGGCCGTGGCTCGGGGCGATCATCTGAATTTTATAGGCTTTGAGTTTCTCGATGTTGCTCTCGATTACGTTGCGAAAGGGCATCATGATCTCGGCGAAGTATCGTTTAGCGGCTTCATATACACGCCCCTGGTCGGTCACGAAGAGATCGCTGGCCGCGATGTGGGAGCCAAAAAAGTCGCAACTGAAGAGGATCCGGTCTTCTTCCAGGTATGTCACCATGGTCTCGGGCCAGTGGACCCACGGCGTATAAATGAACTTCAGAGTCTTGCCGCCGAGAGGCAGCGTCTCACCATCTTCGACCGTGATGAAGGTGTCTTCCGGGATCTTCAACAGGTCCATGAGCATCCCCTTGGCCTTCGGAGTCACGACGACTCTCGATTGTGGAAACCGCTCGAGAACAGCAGGGATGGCTCCTGAATGGTCCTGCTCTGCGTGGTGGGATATGATAAAATCGACTTTGTCCACGTCCGCCAGCTGCGCCATTAGTTGATCGACCATGGGCGGATCGACCGTATCCAACAGGACGGTCTTCTCGCTCCCTCGAACCAGATAGGCATTGTATGTGGTGCCGTCAGGAAGGGGAATGAGCGAGTCGAAGAGGCGCCTATCCCAATCGATAGCACCCATCCAATATACGCCCTCTTTTACTTGCCTTTTGTTCATATCGAATCATCCTCCAGTATTTCATCGTTGGTGAGAGTTGCCATCCCGTGAGGTCATTGCCTCTCGAGTATAACCGAGGCGTTTCTCTCATATTGTCATTTCATTCATCTATCACTTTCCGGGCAACGCCGACATTTCATCTAGGAGCTAGTTCATGACATCATCGGCAACCGTTTGGCGAAGAGTTTACTCAGTGGGCTCTATCGGATCTCCATCGGTTCTGACCAAGATGCTAACTTCGCTCGGGATCATGCCGATCTTTGCGAAATTGCTGAGCCTCCAGATGAGAGTGGCCGTGATCTCATGGCCTTTTGGGATAAGCAGGGCGTTCTCCGCCGTTCTTACGTCCGCGCCGAGGATCATACCCGGCTTCAGCCTGTCTATGCCAATTGGCTTGATCTCATACACTAGCTGAGCCGCAATCACGTCGCGAAGCGCTTTGAGAACGGTTGGATCATAAAGCGCAGACCTCCTCGTCATCTTCTGGAGAGCATCGACCTGGCTGCACCCCGACATAATATGCTTGTCGAAGTCGAGGGCCGCCTTCAGCAATCTCGAGCAAAGCGGAATCTGGTCACCGGTTACGGTGTCTTCAGGCACACCAGAGCCGTCGAATCCCTTCTCCTGATAGGCGATGACCCGCGCGACATCCCCGAGCCGGGGAATAGTCCGAATCAAATCCGCGCCGATCTCAGGATGGGAGTTGAACATCCGCTTCTCATCCTCCGTGACCCTCTCGCATCGATATATCTTGAGCAGGACCTCATCCGGCACAGTGACGCAGCCGATCTGAGATAGCATGGTAGCGACATCCATTTCCCAAGTTTTCTCGACCTTTAGATTGGAGAGGAGATCTCCCACCAGGCGCTTGACCCTCTGTGCGTGGCCAAAGGACTTGGTCCTGGTGAGCGCCAAGACGTCGCTCAGCACTTTCACGCTGCCCCCGAGAGTCTTCTCCAGGAGTTCCTTCTCCGCGGTTATGAGGCGATACTGCTCAATTCCGGCCATCAATGAGCTGTGAAGAACGCTGGGAGGGCATGGCTTCGATAGAAAACGGAAGATGCTTCCCTCGTTTATCGCTTCGGCCGCGACCTGCATTTCCGACTGCCCGGTGAGCATCATCCTCACGGTATTCGGTGAGATCTCCTTGACCTGGCTCAAAAACTGAATGCCGTCGATCCCCGGCATATTCATGTCGGCGACAATCACGGCGAATGGCGGACCTTCGACAACCAATTCAAGCCCGGCCTGACCGCCTTCTGCCGTGTGGACTTCGTAGAGCTTATGGAGCTGACGGCGGAATCCTGCCAGGATGTTAGGATCGTCGTCCACAAAGAGCACTCTCTCTGCCATCATTGATCTCCCTTATTTACCAGGTTTCTGCATGCATCTCGCCAAGTGTCGATTCGACTGGTAAGGCCCAATCTATCGAGATAATCAAGGTCTATGTGTTGCTCGGATTCCGATCCTCGCGGTTCGATCTCGTGTTGCAGGATGTTGGCCATATAGACTGCTGTCAACGGTGTGAAGCTCTCCTCTGGACAGCCATCCGAGTAATGATGAAATGTTACTGCTTCCATTATGGCGTTCGGCAGCCCCCACAGCCCAAGCAGATTACCTCCGACCTCGGCATGTGTCACGCCCAGGAGCTTCGATTCCGCGACTGCAAGAGACACTCTCTCGGTCTCAGCCAGCTGCAACACTTCGTCATACGTGTCTCGGAAGTTGACAGCAAGCACGAGTTTGCCGATGTCATGAAGAAGGCCGGCCAGAAAGGCATGGTCGGATATCTCGCCGCTTGCCCCCTCAAGTCGTGTGATTGTCTTTGCATATGAGCCCGCAGCTACGCTGTGGTTCCAGAGATTGCTCGTGAGATGAGCGGGAAGCTCTTCTTTCTCGAATTGTGAAAACGCCTGTGCCGAGAGAACCAGCGCTTTGATCGTCTCAAGCCCCAGGAAATTGACCGCCTGAGTGGGGCTTGACACGTGTCGATTGATGCCGAAGAAGGCTGAGTTGACGAGCTGCAGGATCTTGGCAGTCATCCCCACGTCGCTCGAGATCACCTCGCCGACCTTCGCGATGGAAGGCGATGGTGATCTTAGCTCCTCGAGAAGTCTCACATAAAGAGATGGGAGGCTTGGCACCGATTTCATGCTCGCAACGCAGTGCTGGAGCTTCTCGTCTCGGAGAAAGTCTCTAAGCGAACAGGCGCGGGCGACCGTGGCTTTGATAGTATTCGCGTCGCAAGGCTTGGAGAGGTATTGGTGAGTCGGTCCTATCGAACGGATAACGGTCTCCTCATCTGACTGACCTGAGAGGACTATCCTCACCATGTTTGGATATCTCTCCCTGACCTCCGAAAGCAATTGTGCGCCGTCCATTCCGGGCATGCGCATATCGCTGATGATAACATCGAACTTCTCCTGCTCGAGATGGCCCAGCGCCTCCTTACCGCTTCCCGCGAAGACCATCTCCCATTCCCCGCGCATGCCATGCAGCATTCTCCGAAGCCCCTGGATCACATTTGGCTCGTCATCTACGAAGATGATCTTTCTCTTCACTTTTACATCCGGTGCATCCTCGATCATATCGAATCCTCCAGAGCAGGCGGGAGATAGACCACAAATGTCGTGCCCTTTCCTGAATCGACCTCGACCCGGACGAAGCCCGCGTGATCTTCCACAATCCACTTAACGACAGAAAGGCCGAGACCGGTGCCACGCTCCTTCGTCGTTACCATCGGATCGAACATGTGCCCTATGGTTTCCCGATCCATGCCGCCTCCCGTATCTGTTACGGATATTCGCTCATACAATCCCGGACTTAGAGCGGTTTTGAATGGTATCGATTCGGGATCGATATCCGCCCTGCGAATCTCTATTCGGAGTTCGCCTTTCTCGCCCATTGCCTGGCAAGCATTCAAGAACAGGTTCATAAAGACCTGGTGAAGTTGGGATGGATCGGCGCAAACGCAGTGTCCTTCCCGGTCACCATCTCTGATAACGGATACTCCATGGGGGACAGCCGGCATGAGGAGGGCAAGGCAATCGTCAATGATCTTGTTCAGTTCTAAACATTGTCTCGGTCCTCGAGTCTCTCTCGTGAATCGAAGGACCTGTTCGACGATCTTCGCGGCCTGATTGCAGGCGCTTTCTATCGCATCAATGCTCTTCCTTAGTGGGGATTCCCCGGTCAATCTAAGACCTACCAACTCGCTGTGGGCGAGGATCAGCGACAGAATGTTGTTCAGGTCATGTACCAGCCCCGCCGATAGCACCCCGATGACTTCCATTTTCTGAGAGCGCACAAGTTGCCTTTTCATCGCCTCATTTTGCGAGCGCAGCGTCTCCTTGTAACATCTTACTCTAAGAGCGCTGTTCAATCGCGCGATGAGTTCATCTCTATCGACCGGCTTGTGGAGCAAATCCGCCGCTCCCAGGTCGAGCGCCCGGCGCTTCAGGTCGTGTTCTCTCAATCCCGTTAGAACAACAACTTCTATATCTTCCGTCGTAGGCGACCTCTTCAGCTCGGATAGCAGGTCCAGACCGCTCTTCTCCGGCATACTGATGTCCGTCACAATGACATCGGGCTGTGTGTCTGCTATGGTTTTCAGTGCTTTGTCGGCGCTTGACGCGAATTCCAGATTCCACTCCGATTGGCCCTTGAGCAGCCGTCGAAGACCATCCAGCATATTCGGCTCATCATCAACGAAGAGTATTCTGCCCTTCAATATGATCCTCCTTCTTTCTGCTGAGCCACAAGAGGAAGTCTTATCGTGAAAAGAGTTCCCTTCCCGACCTCACTATCGACCGTCAGCGTACCGCCGTGTTTTTCCACAATGACCGCATGAGCTATCGCCAGTCCCTGGCCGGTGCCTCTTCCGACTTCCTTTGTCGTGAAGAAAGGATCGAATATCCTCTCCTTGACATTCGCGGGCATTCCCGTCCCGGTGTCGCAGATTCGAATCTCTGCCCAGTCTTCAGCGCTCCGAGTGGAGACTTTTATCTTACCCTTACCATTCGACCCGTCACCGACCACCTGTTCAACTGCATGAGCTGCATTCACGATGATATTGAGCAGCACTTGGTTCAGTTCAGCTGGCAGGCACTCCACTTGGCTTAGATTCTCGTCGAGATCGAGCGCTATGTCAGCCACGTACTTCCATTCGGATGAGGATACTGTGACCGTAGTCCGCACGGCCTCATTGATGTCCGTCGGGACTTTTTCCTCGCTTCCGGGATGAGCAAACTGCTTCATCGCAAGCACTATCTTTGAGATGCGACCTATGCCATCCTGAGCCTCTTCGAGCGCCCTGGGTATCTCTTCACTCACAAAATCGATATCCATCCGCTCCGCCAGCGATGCGGCTCTTCTGATCAAGTCTTCCTCAATGCTCCCCTCCTTGGCCGAGGAAAGCAAGGCCCCGTAAGCTCCCAGCAGCTCCATGAGGTCTCCAAATGCATCCTTGAGGAAACTTATATTATCCCCAACATATTGGGCGGGCGTGTTGATCTCGTGCGCGATGCCTGCAGCCAGCTGGCCCACTGATTCGAGTTTCTGAGCCCTGGTGAGTTCGCCTTGAAGGAACTTGCGCTCAGTGATATCTCGGAAGAAGCCGACCACACATTGCCGGCCGTCGATATCAACGGCTCTCGAGTTGATGTCTGCGTAGACCAAGGTCCCATCCTTCCTCAGGCAAGGGATGTCTTCTGCAAGAGTCATCTCGCCTCTTGCCTGAGCATCGAACTCGGAGACTATTCGTGCCAGACTGTCCTGAGGATGAATATCGCCAATGCTCATTGCTGCCAATTCTTCCCTTTTGAATCCGAGCATGTCGCATATCGACCGGTTGGCATAGATGAATTTCCTCGACTCTGCATCAGCGACCAGGATCCCATCCGCGCTGGCCTCGAATAAAGTTCTATAGTTCACTTCGTGCGCCGTGAGAGATCCTTCATCCGGTACTTGGCCATCAGAAGCTGGCAAATCACATCTCATCGAATGGCTCCTCAATCTCCTGTCGGCGAATCCAATGGCAGATAAATTGTGAACTTGGTGCCCTCTCCCAATTTTGATTCAATCTCGATTCTCCCGCCGTGTCTCTCGACTATTACTGAATGAGCGATTGCTAGCCCCTGACCGGTCCCCTTGCCGATCCCCTTGGTCGTGAAGAATGGATCGAATATTCTATCCCTTATGCCCTCGGGAATTCCCGTTCCCGTATCACCTATGACTATTTCCAACGAGCCGCCGCCGTGCCTCGTTTCGATTGATATCGTTCCTTTTTCGTCCGAGCCGTCAGGAATCACCTCGGCGATCGCATGGGCAGCATTAACGACCATATTAAGGATAACCTGGCTAAGCTCGCCTTGCAGAACCTCTATCGCCGGAAGATCCGGGTCCAACCGTGCCCTCATCTCAGCGATGTACTTCCACTCGTTGCGAGAGACGATTATTGTGTTCTGAATCATTTCATTGATGTCAGTCGGGACTTTTTCCTTTGTTCCGGGATGCGCGAACTGCCGCATCGCTCTCACGATATCGGAGATACGGCTTACTCCATCCAGTGCTTGCGCGGCTGCGGCGGGAATCTCCTGCTTGAGATAGCCGATATCCGCCCTCTCCAACGCGGCGGACATATCTGATATCATATCCGGAGTTACCTCTCCCTTCACGTTGGCTTCGAGCAATCTCTCGAAATCACCGAGTAAACCAACGACATCTTCACATGCTTCCTTGATGAAGCTGATGTTATCACCGACGTATTGGACGGGCGTGTTGATTTCATGAGCAATTCCCGCCGCTAACTGACCTATTGATTCCAGCCGCTGGGCCTGCCCCAGCTGCCTCTGGAGCGTCTTTCGCTCCGTAACGTCACGGCTGATGCCACGATAGCCGCAGAATAGGCCATCATCATCGAAGAACGGGCAGCCGCTTGTTTCGAGCACAATCAGATGACCATCATTATGGAGACATGCCCCTTCCAAGCATGAGAAGTGCGAGCAGGATGCTATGACCGACCTGATTGCATCTCCGATTCTGGCGGCCTCCTCCGGGGAGAGGAGGTCCAGCGGGCTCTTGCCGATTATCTCGGCAGGCTCATAGCCTAATACTCTTCTGACTTGGGGACTGACATAATTGAATATGCCGCTCTTGTCTGTTTCCCATACCAGGTCCGCGGTCGTCTCGATAAGGGCTCGGATCTTTGCCTCGCTCATCAGCAGGGCATTTTCAGCCCTTCTGCTCTCGGCCAGCGCCAACTTCACTTCTTCATAGAGCCTCCTGTTATCCAAGACGAGACGTTGCTCTTCGAGAGTGCGCGTGATTTCGGTCAAGACCTTGTCCAGATCCAGTGGTTTTGTGATATACGCTGAAGCGCCCTCATTCAGCGCCGATATCGCCGTATCCATAGATGCGTATCCGGTGATCATGATTACCCTGGTGTCGGTATTGAGGCTCTTGAGGAGCGGCAGCAGATCCATACCCGGCATATCCGGGAGCCTTATGTCCAGTAAGACGAGATTGCGGAACTTAGCTCTCGCTTTCTCGATTGCTTCTTCGCCGGTGCATGCCCGATCTGTCCTGCATCCTTTTCTTGACAGAACAAGTTCGAGGCTCCTGGCAACACCTGGATCGTCGTCAACGATCAGTATATTCGCGTTTCCGTGCATTGAAAATCCCCTTAGGTCGATATGGGCTCTGAGATTCGCCGCAGGCCTCTTTGATCAGGCGCAGCAATTCGACCGCCTCAAAGGGCTTATACAGGCATGAGTAGGCACAATTCGATATCGCTCGTTCAATCAATTCTTTCATCTCCTCTCGATACCCGGTGATCATGATGGCAGCGATCTGGGGCTGAATGTTCTTTATCGCTATAAAGGTCTCAAAGCCATCCATTTGGGGGAGTTTACAGTCGATGCAGGCAACCTCGTAGGCCTTTTTCCTGCAGGCCTCGACGGCCGACTCGCCCGAGAGTGCAGTATCTGCCTCATAGCCGGCGATCGACAGCCTCTCCTGCATGTTATCGCATAGGACTTGATCGTCATCCACGAATAGCACCGAGGCCTTTTTCCTTGCCCGCACACGCTCGATGAGGGCTTCGACCTCAGTCATATCGAGAGGTTTGTGAATCACGGCAAATGCGCCCATTTGGATCGCCTCCTCAACCAACTCCTCCATGCTGTAAGCCGTCATCATGATGATTGGCACACCGGGGTTTTTGCATCTTATCTTCCTGTAAGCCTCAACTCCGTTCAAAAGTGGCATCCTGATGTCCATGAAGATAATGTCGAATCTTGTCGTAGTTGCCTTTGAAATGGCCTCAGGCCCATCCTG
>JAFGIT010000297.1 GCA_016929465.1 Candidatus Coatesiibacteriota bacterium
GACGGCGAGTACGAGTTCTACGTCATCGCCACCGACAGGGCAGGAAATGCTGAAGCACCGCCAGCTGAGGCTGACACCGCGACGCTCTACGACTCTCTTGCGCCGGCATCATCTTGTGTCAGCCCGGAATACGCCAACGAGTCGCCAATTGTGGTCGATTTCTCAGCAACAGATGCGCTATCGGGAATCGCCGAGGTCGCACTCTGGTTCCGCTTTGATGGCGGGGCATGGACAAACAGTGGCCTGACCGCCGAAGGTGAATCGGGCTCATTCGATTTCAATCCTGAAAGCGGCGACGGCGAGTACGAGTTCTACGTCATCGCCACCGATGCGGCTGGAAACGTCGAAAATGCCCCGACCACTGCAGACACGACAACACTATATGATACCACCCCACCCGGGTCGTCATGCACGAGCCCTGAATATGAAAACGGTTCGCAAATCCAGGTAGCATTCACATGTGACGATCCCGATCCCGACAACGCGACCGTTGTCCTCTACTATCGCTACGGGGAATTGGATTGGGCCGACACCGGCCTATCCGCTTCGGGTGCATCCGGGACATTCCAATTCACACCTGCCGACGGGGATGGAACCTACGAGTTCTACACGCTCGCGACGGATGCTGCTGAGAATGGGGAGAATCCGCCTGAGACGGCCGACAGCTCGACGATATACGACACGACTGCACCGTATTCGGCAGCTTCATCACCTCAGTCGGTGACGTCCGCCCCATTCAACGTTGAATATACGAATGGAGATGAGACCTCAGGCGTGGCGCAGACCGACCTCTGGTATCGCCTCGATGAGGGGGCGTGGACCCTCGGGGGAACCTGGACTCCGGATACAAAGGCTGCCTTTAGTTTCGATGCATCGGAGGGACCGGGCACTTACGACTTCTATACGATAGCGACCGACTTTGCGGGCAACGTCGAGGATGCGCCCGCCCAGCCAGATTCGACGACAATATACAGCAACTCTGGCCCAAGGATATGGGTGAGTGACGACAGCATCGAATTCGGTGAGGTCAACGTCGGACAGCAAGGTAGTCAGACCCTGACTATCCGCAATGATGGCTCCGAGAATCTCCAGATTTCGGACATCTCACCCGACGATGAGGCATTCGATGCCAGCACGCCGCAGCCGCTTCCGATAACTCTTGCGCCCGATGCGCAGGTCGAAGTTGAGGTTATCTTCGAGCCTGATGAGGCCGGGCTGTTCGAGGCGACACTGTCGATAAGCTCTAATGACGGGGAGACGCCAACCTTCGCGGTCGATCTCACCGGAGAGGGAATCGCTGTAGGTGGCCTGTTGGTGGAAGTCTCCGCAAATGCGGACGCCTATGCATTCGAGGATGGTTTCTCGATGAACATCTCTGTGGAGAACACCGGCGATGCTGTAGATGTAGATATCTACGTAGCGCTTACTTATGACCTGAATGGCCCCGAGCAAAGGAGCTGGTCTGCGGCTTTGAACAGTGAGTACTGGACCGAGGGCATTGTGCCATTGGTGGCGGATTATCCGATCGCCAACGGCTTCTCCCTGAGCATGCCTTGGTGGGGCGCCACCATCCCGACCGAGTTCCCGAGAATTGCGAAGTCGGGAACCTACACGCTGCAAATGGCCGCCGTCGAGCCGGGGACGCTGAATTTCGTCTCCAACTACTCGTTCGATGAGTTCATCCTCAATGGCAGACCGTTTGTAGATATAGAGACCGACGCAGAGAGCTACAATGCGGAAGGCGATACCGTGAGGATGCAGCTCGATATCTACCTGCCTCCTTACTCGCTAACGACCGACTACTACCTGCTGATGCTCGGACCGGACGGTGAATTCTGGTCGCCAGCGTCCTTTGGCACGAATGTGCTGTGGACGACGGGTGCGGCACCAGTGCTCCCCTACTTCGGGACACCACCGGACGTGACAATGACGCTCGACGCCGTCGTGACCGAGCTGCCTGCGTCGGCACCGTTCGATATGTCGGGGCAATTCCTGCTGTTCTCAGCTCTAGTAGAGCCGGGGACACTGACGCCTTTCTCTGACATTGGGACGGCAACGTTCACGCTAGACTAGATCAAAAAACCGGACATTTCACTTGGGGCGGCTCCAACGAGTCGCCCCATCCCCTGCGTCGGTGGGGATCAATTCTGTTGTCAACCTCCCGCTGATGCGATATGCTGTATTTTGATGACGCTGTCTTCTTGCGATGAGCCAATTTGGGGATACTGCTATTGAACACGAATAAGAGCCTTGGCCTGTTCGGCACCTTTTGCATCGGTGCAGGCAGCATGATCAGTTCGGGTTTATTCGTGTTGCCTGCAATAGCATTCTCCGCGACCGGACCTTCCGTCATTCTGTCCTATGCTCTTGCCTCGCTTTTCATCGTGCCGGCCCTATTCTCGAAGGCCGAGCTGGCGTCCGCCATGCCCAAGGCAGGCGGCAGCTATTTCTTTATAGAGCGCAGCCTGGGAACACTGCCTGGCCTTCTAACCGGTCTCGCGAATTGGTTCTCTCTCGCACTCAAGAGTGCGTTCGCCCTCTTGGGCATCGGCGCGATAGCGAAACTAGCATTCCCCGACCTCTCCCTCCTGCAGGTCAAAATCGTAGCCATATCTTTCTGCGCGCTGCTGACAATCATCAATCTGACGGGCATCGGAAGCGTCGGGAGAGCCCAGAACGTCCTGGTCGGGATCGTCGTGGCGATACTATGCGTATATGTATTCATGGGCGTAGGCAAGGTGGATGTGCTGAAATTCAAGAATTTCTTGCCAAACGGAGGCGAGGCCCTGTTGGCGACTGCCGGATTGGTGGTCGTCTCCTTCGGGGGACTGAAGAAAATCGCTATGGTTGCCGAGGAGATAGACAATCCCGGCAGAAATATACCTCTTGGCATGTTCCTCGCCTTCTCCACGGTGAGCGTACTCTACGTGGTCGTAGTCCTGGTTACGGTTGGGCTCGTTGATGCGAAAGACATGGCGGAGAGCTTGACCCCGATATCGCTTGGCGCGGGCGCAGTTATGGGACGTGCGGGAAGCGTCATGCTTGCTATTGCTGCGGTTCTGGCCTTCCTGACTACCGCGAACAGCGGAATCGCCGGCGCCGCAAGATCCCCCTTCGCAATGAGCAGAGATGAGCTTCTCCCGAAGTTCATGCAGAAGTCCACCAAGAAGACGGATACGCCTTACGTCGCAATCATCTTTACGTCGGGCTTCATGGCATTCGTAATCGCATTCCTATCGATCAAGAACCTCGTCAAAACCGCATCGACGATGATGCTCGTCGTCTTTGTGCTGGTAAATGCGGCCGTCGTAGTGATGCGAGAGGGCAAGGTGCAAAGCTACAGACCAGTCTTCCGCTCCCCTCTCTACCCGTGGATACAGGGCGCGGCGATAATCCTCTATTGCATATTAATATACGAAATGGGTCTTTTGCCTCTGATAACGACCGGGGTATTTGGCCTTATCGGCCTTGGATGGTATGCAATATACTGCAAGGCCCGTGCCCGAAAGCAGACTGCGCTCATACATCTCGTTGAAAGAGTCACCTCGCAGGCGCTTGCGGACGATTCGCTCGAAAGCGAGCTGAGAAAGATCGTCCATGAGAGGGATGAAATAGTCGAGGACAGGTTCGACAGATTGGTCAAGCTCGCCGAAGTGATCGATATTCAAGGACCTATATCGTCACAGGAGATGCTCGCGGAGGCAGCCAAGAGACTCGCGCCTCGTTTCGAAGCGTCAGAATCCGATCTGCATAACCTGTTTCTCCAGAGAGAGCATGAATCGAGCACTGAGGTGGGGGAGGGAATAGCAATTCCGCACGTCATCATCGACGGAGAGCACCTCTTCGATATCATTCTCGTCAGGTGCAAAGATGGAATATCTTTTTCCACCTCCGCGACGCCGGTTCATACTGCGTTCGTTCTGGTAGGCTCGAGGGATGAGCGAAACTACCACTTGCGTGCCCTGATGGCAATTGCTCAGATAGTCCAGGAGCCCGGTTTCAAGGAGAGATGGCTCGAATCGACAAGCCCAGAGCAGATGAAGAACACCATGCTCCTCTCGAAGAGGAAGAGAGCCAAGGAGACTGACTAATGGCTGGTGGACTGAAGAGACAGCTGGGCCTTTGGGGCGTCTTCTCGATGGCATCGGGTGCGATGATAAGTTCTGGCCTCTTCGTCCTGCCCGGAATAGCATTCGCAGAAGCCGGTCCTGCGGTCATCCTATCATACGCGATTGCGGCTATTTTCATTATTCCGTCCCTCCTCTCAATGGCTGAACTGTCCACTGCAATGCCCAAGGCTGGTGGGGATTATTTCTTCATCGAGAGAAGCATGGGGCCCTTGGCAGGAACATTGGCAGGGCTCGCGGCCTGGTTCTCGCTAACTCTGAAGAGCGCCTTCGCGCTGCTTGGAATCGGTGCGTTTGCAGCGCTGGTATATCCCGACATCACACAGCTGCAGGTGAAGCTTATCGCGATCGCCTTTTGCATCATATTCACAGCCCTGAACCTGGCAAGCATAGAGAGCGTCGGAAAGGCACAGATTGTCTTGGTCATAATGCTCCTTGCCTTATTGCTTCTCTATATCGGCAAGGGCATCACCTCAGTCAGCGTCCATCGTTTCGATGAATTCATGCCAACAGGCTTCAACTCAGTGCTTGCAACTGCCGGACTGGTATTCGTTTCATTTGGCGGTCTCACGAAAGTAGCGAGTATTGCTGAAGAAGTGCGGAATCCGGGCAAGACGATCCCCCTCGGGATGTTCATTGCATTTCTGGTCGTGAGTATCCTCTATATCGCTACAATCTTCGTAACCGTCGGGGTCCTCGAGCCAGAGACTCTATCGGGAAGCCTGACGCCGATATCACTCGGCGCAGGAGTCACAATGGGTCGCTTTGGTGTCATTGCGCTCGCCATCGCCGCGATATTGGCCTTCGTTACGACGGCGAACGGGGGCATTGCAAGCGCCTCCAGGTCTCCCATGGCGATGAGTCGAGACGGCTTGTTGCCGAGTTTCCTGCATAAGCTCAGTCCAGGTCGGGGGACACCGACGATCTCCATTCTGCTCACATCGTCGTTCATGATCCTGGTGATCGCATTTCTTAGCCTGGAGAACCTCGTCAAGACCGCATCGA
>JAFGIT010000298.1 GCA_016929465.1 Candidatus Coatesiibacteriota bacterium
AGACTACTCTATCAACAATTGAAGACACAACTCAATTACCTGAACGAATGTCTGTCTTAAGTGCATAGTTCCGTCTGATTATTGGGGCGCCCCGGGGGAGTCCGGTGTCTTCCAATAGGCACCATCAATAGATCTCCGCTCCGGGGAACTCCTCGACCTTCCAAAACAGCGTCTGCCCTATCTGTGAGGGTGGATCGAGCAAACTGAATATGGCTGTCTCGACGACGCCGTCTATGCCCTGGTTCCACTCCCGCCATGGGCCGTTCAACTGCAGAATAGCGCATGGTTTCCCGACAAATTCAGCCCAACTATCTTTTGCTCTCAGAGCCTTGATGTGCGTCGATGCGCTGTCTCGAAATCTCTGCGGCCTGAGCTGCATGTCGATATGCTCTGATAGGTTGAAATTCGAGGTCCGTCTGCTGTAGAGAATATCGAGCCGAACCTCCGCGTCAGTGGCATGCCAGATTCTCGCAGCCCCGGCAAAGGCCTGTGATTGCCTCCCGAGAATTCTCGGCGCAAAGGTCGTTCTCCTCATCTTCGGGAATGGGGCAGGATAGGGGATGATGCCCGCCCACGCATATATGACGTCATTCGCCTTGTCGGAAGAATCCCCGAATGTCGATCTCCGCATGAATTCTGAAGCAGGAATCGACTCGGGCGGCAGCACGCGAAGCGCACGCCCATCGCTGTCGGTGAGCCCGGCCGGGGTATAATATGTATATCCACCGACCGAAGAGGGTAGGCTGACAATTCCCCGGTTGACAATCGCGAGCGAAATGAGTAGCCCGTAGATCGCAACTCGAATCGGCTTGCTCCGCAAGAGCAGCCCGACCATGAGCGCGGGCTTTTTGAAGCGAAGTACAACCAGAAAGAGCGCCAGCGTGATGGACACCCCGATTCCGAATGGTCCCATGACTGCGAATCCGTATCCCCCTGCGGACTGCGAATAAGCAGCTAGACCACACATCAGCAGCATCAAGACCGGAATGAAGATACGGATGGATCGCCTTACATCACGCTTTCGATAAATGCGAAGAATGACCCATATTCCGACGAAGCCGATCGCGGTCATGATCGCCAGCATCAAGATGCTCTTCCAGATGCCGTGATGGGTCGTGTAAGCCGGTATCTTGGCGGCGTGCCATAGGAAGTACAGAGACACGTAAAGCTCCCTCAATAAGACGGTAACTGCGGCAAGCGCCACCCAGGTCCGCGCCTTTCGCCACCAGGGGCGCGAGTCTATGTCGGGGCGGTCTCCGACCTTGAGCCCCAGCACGGAGTAGATGAGGATCGCGGCGGAAAGCGTCAGGAAGAAATTGGTAGGATAGAAGAGATACGCGATCTGGCCAATCAGGAAAGCGTAGAAGACATTGGCGAATATCGACCTCGGATGCTCCGTAAGGTCCTTTAATGAGACACGATTGAGCAGGCAGATGGCAAGCATCAGCGCCTGGAAAATGGGGACCAGATCGCTTTCGCCCATCGCCATGGAAATGCTGACCGTGGGGACACTCGGCACGTTGAAGAGCAGGAATACGACGGGTACCAGGAATGCGAAGTCCCACCTCTTGAAATACCTCGGCCCAGACGTCTCGCCTTCCTGCATGTGGACCTCTTGTGGCTTGGGCCCCCTATAAGGTAAAAGCATCCCGATTCCCGCAGGGATGCCGAGAACGCAAAGCATCGAGACCAGCCAGCCAAGAGCGGTTTGAGGAGGGATGTCTGTTACCGAAAGCACGACTCCGCTACAGGCGATAACGACAACGCCGAACGCTCGGAGTATAAGACTAACAGCTCCTATGTGCCTTAACTGCCTCGAGCCCAATGTTCTCAATAGCGCAACGCCGACAAGGAGCGACAGCGTTCCGGCGGCTATCAAGACCGTCATCCACCTTGCCTTCGAGCCGAATCCAGTCTGTAATCTTGATAAATCCATCGCTGCAAACAAAAGGCATAGCGTTAAGAGCCCCCACCAAATCGCTGCAAAGGCACGTCCAGCCACCTGTATGACTGAAGCGATACCACGCCCTCGCCGGCCAGCACCGGGCGAGACTGCAAGACCTATACCCAGCACAGAGAGAAAGACGATCGAGGCATCGAGAAGAAAATGCCCGAGGCCTATATTCGACCAGAAAAGGTGATATACGCTATCAGAGACCTTCTCAAATGCGTGGTACACCGGCCCGACTTCAGACCCGGTGAAGAAGGGGAACTGCCGAGTAAATATTGATTGTGCGCTCGAATGCAATTGGTGTTGTTCCTATCTATCCGGGTTTATTTAATCGTGACCCCTGGCATGCCATCCATCCGCCAGATGTGTTTCAGAGCCTCGTGGCCCGGCGAATTCAAGAGCGCGATGATCGCCACTTCTACGACAGATGCGGGAAGGTCATTCCAAGAGCGGCAAGGGCTACACGGATCCAGGATGGCGCGGGGATATTTGACATACTCCCGCCAGGCTTCGATTTGCTTCAGATTGTTCAGGGCCACTTCGGCCCGGCGCCTGATGCGTTTGGGCATGAGCTGTAGTTTCAGATGATCTGAGAGGCTTGTTCCTGTCAGACGGCGGCTATATAGAACATCAAGCCTCGTATCCGAAGCCATCTCGGCTCGCGTCATTCTCGCGGCACCGGCAATAAACTGTGATGGGTTTCCCAATAGCCTTGGAATTCGCACAAACGCCTTTGGAAGAACGGCGGGCATGCCGACTACGCCGGCCCAAACTTGGAGAGAATCCGCGCGAGCTCCGTTGATGTCACCGAAGATCGATTGCTGAAGAAACCCAGATGCGGAAGTGCTCTCGGGCGATAAAACCTCAAGAGCGCGGTATCCGTTCTCCAACATGGGCGCCGATGAATAATGCAGAAGTCCAAATGGAAGGGAGGGATAGTTGTTGAGACCGCGAGCTAGAATCGCAATCACGACCATTGCCGCATATACGGCCAATCTTGCTGGTCTTCCCCTTAAAACTCTTGCGGCCAGGATGGCGGGTCTCTTGAAGACTAAAACGACCAAGATCAATGGAAGTGTCACGATGGCCCCGATCTTAAGGGAGAGCATGGAACTCTCGGTCCAACTCGGGAACGGGCCGCCCTCTGAATACCTCCTCCAGAGGACAGTCGCGCAGATGAAAGCGAGCACGCTGATAATGGTGAATCTTATGAGTCGCCTAAGGTCTATTTTTCGCCGGATAATCATGTCAATCAGTATTGCGAAAATGTAGATGGCAACTATCAGCATTGCCCCTCCTTCCCTCCCGATTTTTTCGGCCGAGTAGGATAGATACTGATAGAGCATCCAACCAAAAGCGGCGCTTATCGCCCAGAACCGACCCTGCTGCCACCATTTTCTTGGGGCGATTTCGCCTTCCCCGGCGACCCTAAGAGATAGTATCAGGCAAACCATAAAGGCCAAGAGAGTCGCGGTAGATGGATCGAATTGTGCAGCAGGCACGCATAGGCGAAGGGCAATTGCGGCGCCCAAGACATTACCGAAAAGGGACCTCGAATTCTCCGCAATCTCCTTCTCCGGGACGCGGTTGAATAAGCATATCGATAAGAGAAGTGCCTGTAGCGGTGGAGCTATATAGCTCTGCCATAGTTCCGGGATCAAGCGATTTCCCCTGACCAGCATATAGACAAATAGAACGGCTAATGTGAAATCCCAAGCGCTAAAATAGCGGGCGCCCTTCAGGATGCGGTCTGGCAGGGGCATGGTCTCCTCGGCTGTCTGATTCGAAAGCACGAGGCCGATGCCTGCCGGTACCCCAAGTATCGAGAGCTGGACGACCACCCACCCCAGGGCAGTTTGCGGTGGAAAATCGACGATATGAAGGAGCGAGGCGCAGCCGAACGCGACGATCAAGCCGCTCATTCTGACGAGAATATCCGATCTGAGAACGCCCACTCGGTCATCCTTGAGCCGTCGGAGGCCTTTCACACCAGCGGCAATCAGACCGGCGGCTATGAGCGCGAATACGACAGTCCAAAGCGAGTGTTCGCCGCGCTCTAAGGGCAACCGGTGGATATCGATTGCAGCGATCAGGAGGCAAAGCGCAGTGACACCGCACCAAAGCGCGCCCCAGACGCGCCCAGCCCTAATTAGAAGTGAAATGACGTCTCTTTTCACATAGTGCTTGCCAGAGCTCATGGCTAGGCTCAGAAGGAGAAAACCGACAGCCAGAAATGCTGTATCAGAAATGAAGTGGCCGGCCTTTACCTCTGCCCAATCGAGCCTATACGTGCCGGTCGCGATTTGCTGTAGAGGGGTAAAAGTGGAGTTGTCTGCCAGCTGCGAGAAGAGTGGTATTTTCCTCGCGAATAGCAATTGTCCAAGTGGGCACGTCAACTGACCGGCCTCTCGATGGGGAATACATAAAACATAATATCCACATAATAACTATAAGTATTGGGATAGAGGAAGTCAAGCAAGTCATAGGCAGGTACTATGAGCGGGGCGGGGAATAGGGGGAAATCTCCCCCGATTCCCTATTTCGGCTAGGCCGCAAGGCGCGAGGAAAGTCAGTCAGCCGTAGCCGCGCCGACTGTGAAGTAAGGCCAGATGTCGCTGGTGTTGCCATTGACATCCGTGGCCATGAGTTCGAGGAGGAACCTGCCGGGAGCAAGCATTCCGGCGTCGATATTCAATTCGAGGCTGAATTCATCCGGCGAATCACCTCGCGTGAGCGAATACCCGGTCGACTGCCCATTGATGAGCACATCGACCGAAGATATCTTAGAAGCTCCCTGCGGGTGATACACATTCGCTTCTATCGAGAGGGAGCCGCCCTGGTCGGTGACCTCAGAGAGCCCGTACCCGGCGGTTGTTATCTTAGGCCTTGCCTCGGTCGATTCGGAGCTTTTGCCAAAGGCGTAGAGAGAACAAGTCACAGGGAAGTCAAAGTCCTGAGCAAACATGTAGATGCGGTTATCAGGCCCAACAGCGGGCTCGCAGTTCGACCAGTTGAGGTCCGTTGAGCTCGAAGGGAATTCCTCGTGTGCTATCTCCTCCCCCTGGGAGTCAAAGACGTCGCAGCATCCGACGCTTGACTGCTCAATGCCCTGCTCGAGCTGAACGTATGAATAGAAAATATACACACACCCGTCGGCATCGACGATCGGATGCTTCATCAGGGAGTATCTTCTCTCCCTATTGTTGGACCATTCATTCGACCATAGAAGCGCGCCATCTCGGTTTATTGCAGTCAGGACGCCTGCTAGACTGCTGTCGTCCCAGCCTCTTTGCCAGAAGGCATAGTATATGCCATGAGCTGAATCCATCGCCAATGGAAAACCTCTGCCGCTGTTGATCCCATCGTCATAATAAAGGTCCGACGGCGTGAACTCCCACTCAACGGCACCTGTTGTCATATTCATCGCGATGACGCCCGCTTCCCTGTGATCGAGACTGCTACGTACCAGGCAGAGATTGTTCGCATTATCGACAAGGGGCATCCCGAGAACGATATTGTCCTGTCGCCAGAATAATTCCCCGCTCGAGAGGAAGCAAAGCAACGAGGCGGGGGTCTCTGATGCATAGACATCATTCAGGTTGGCTGTGCTAACGAGTATAATCGAATTCTGGTTTACTGCCGGCGGATAGAGGATATTGAGATTGCCCAGTTCGAACATCCACGTCAGGCTTCCATCAACCCACCACATGTTCGCCAGCGCACAGGCAGATCCTATCGAATCATCGTCCTTTCGCATGGGCAGAATGATCTCTCCGTCCGGTGCGATTGCCGGAGTCTTGAAGTAGAAGTCGTTCAAGGGACCGGGGATCGTATATTCATCTAGCTCGTTGCCGCTGACATCAAATGCGTGAAGGGTGTTCACCAGGCCTGCATATAACGTATCCCCGCTGATTACACCGACCTCTGTTCCAGCATTATAGGCAGGCCCGAGGTCCTTCTGATAGAGCAATTGGCCGCCAGGGCCAAAGGCGTAGAGGTTGTGGCTCAAGGCGAAGACCGAACCGCTCTCCGAGACCGTCGCATACACCGGGCCATAGTGGAATTGCTCCGCGTCAGGCGGAGTCTGTGACTTCCAGAGCAGGGCAATATCCTCGCCTGGTCCGGACCTCGTACTCTGAAATGTCCGAGCGCTGTTCGCGCCGACCATGGCCCAGGGCGATTCCGCCTGAGCCCGGTAGGTTGGGAAAAAAATCGTGACGCTGATCAAGGTCAGCACAAAAGACCAGAACGCGCTTCGTCTTGGAAGCATGTCCATCCTCCCTCTTCCCGTTGTGGTTAGTTAGGGTAGCCCGAGAATCCCCTGTACATAGCATCAACTATCACTGTAAAATATGACCAGATCAGGCGAAAACGTCAATTATGAGGTAGGCGCTGGCGGTCGAAGGGCTATCAGAGAGAGCTTCTTCGGATTCAGACCCGAATACTGCGCAGAGTCAGCTTGTCGGTCTGTATCAATAGAGTCCTCATCGTTTTCTGTAGAGGATGAACCGGTACTTGTGGAACAAATCGAGCATCGCCTCATCCCCCACGAGCTCGTAATCCACGTTCAGGACCTCGTGGTCCAGCAGCATATTCTGGTAGTTGTGCTCCGACCAGGTCTGGCCTGTGACATCGACGAGTAGGAGGTAGTTAGGCTTCCGGCGGAAGATATACATGGGTTCGAATTTCGCATGTGCCTCTCCCTCGAGGTGTGCGATATAGCGGTCCATCAGCCCCCGCATGTCGATCGTCTTCAGCTTCGAGTAGTATGGGATCAAACCCGCCTCCCCCAGGGCGACAGTTGAGTTCGGGGGAATCTCCTCTCGCATCATGCAGGCAATCGAATAATATTCCCTGTTCAGAAGATCTCGAACCAGATAGCCCGAAGGGCTCCCTGTCACCACAGCAATGTCCACGACGTGATAGACAATCAGCGCGATGATTGTGACAATGATGGCGCCATACAGACTCCGCCGCGACCTCTTTTGGCTTCTCGCCTCACCAAGACGGTCCCAGAGCCGCACTGTGCCGAATTGCACCAGCAGCACCACCGCGGGTATCACCGGCATAAACAGCCTGTAGCTCCCCATCCAGTCGCCTCCTGAGTAGATGATGAAGGCAGACATCGCGACCAATTGCCACAGAAGGAACCAGTATCCAGCCTTCGCATTCTTGTCGTGAACCTCCAATTCACGCTTTCGGTTGATGAAGATCGGGCTCAGACAGAGGAATATGAATGGGCCGAAGATCGTTGCGATCCCGAAGCCGAAATATTCGAGGCCATCCCAGAATTGTGCCGCACCACCTCCGGTGGCCTTCGCGTAGAAAGTGTTCGGGAAGATATCTCCATAGTAGGAGTATCTCCACGCAATGAAGCCAGCGAAAGGTATCGAGTATGCCGCAACATTGATGAGCATCCGCTTGAAGCTGCCCGCTTGCCGCACAGTGCGGAAAAAGACCATCGATAACGCGGCGAGATACAGAATCGGGATTTCCGGTCTTGTGATTGAGGCCAGAAAGAAAAGGAGCGAGAACAGGATGTGATCTCTCACTCTCGACCCCCTGCCGACAACTATCTTCAGGCCGTAATACTGGGCCTTGGCTACTAAAAGCGCGCAAAAACTCGTCTCGAGGCCGCCTACCGTCCATGCCACGAATTGAGGTGATGCGCATAGAAGGAGCGGCGCTAGAATCACAATTAGCAGCGGGCGAGTATCATCCTCTCCAACATCGCTTAGTAGCCGAGATGATTTGCGCACAATTAGGACGCACAAGAGACCGGAAAAAAGGCCCAACGCCTTTGACCAAATCAAAAGCCCATGCGCGAATTCGCTCAGATTTAGGTAAACGAGCAAAGAGAGAATCTGTGCGAAGAGAAAGTTCGAATAGCCCTCGACCCTCTCGCCAGTGTTGAAGACAAGGCCTTTACCGGTGGCCTCATTTTCCGCGTAGCGGAAGGTTATGAAGGCGTCATCGGTCGAGGAATTGATGAAGTGGAAGGCAACGAGTGCAAAGAGAAGGATTAGAATTGTGAGTGCCGTCTGTTGGCGGCCAATCATGTCCTCGAGTGCTCTGCCCATCGTTCAGGAGATCACCGCATTCTATCCTCGGGCCCCGCCGGCTGCCCCGCAAAATTCCCCTGGAGCGCAGCCGCTCTTAGGGTTGGCTTTCCCGAATGATTGCATCAGATGGAGTAGAATTCGCGATCTGATTCGTGCAGCGACAATATCCTTGGGCCATCCGCCGTTACGGCTATGGCGTGCTCGAACTGCGCAGAGAGCCTCCCGTCGGCGGTGACAGCGGTCCAGCGGTCCCGTTTGACTTTGATTTTATAGGTTCCCTCATTGATCATTGGCTCCACACAGAAGACCATTCCCTCGAGAATCGGCGTCCCTTGCCCCTTCTTGCCATAATGGGGGACCTGCGGGTCCTCGTGCAGCGATCTACCGAGACCATGGCCGACGAAGTCCCTCACGGGAGAATAACCATAATGCTCGACATAATCCTGGATCGCGAAACCGATATCACCGATCCTGTTGCCGGGCCTTGCCAGATCAATCGCTATTCTGAGCGACATCTTGGTCACATCGTGCAGTTTTTGGGCTGCAGCGGTAGGCGTTCCCACGAGCACCGAGATGGCCGTATCTCCATGGAATCCATCGATTAAGACGCCGATGTCGATCTTCAAAAGGTCGCCTGACTTGAGCTTGCGCCCGGATGGTATTCCGTGGACTATCTCCTCATTGATGCTGGTCGTGATCGAACCAGGAAAGGGAGGAAGATTGCCGAGCGAGTAGCCCTTGAAAGACGGCGTGGCTCCTTCCTTCAGAATGAGCCCCTCCGCCATCGTATCGAGCTCCTTCGTCGTAATACCCGGTACGGCAGCATGTCTCAATTTGTGCAGAACGTCCGCGCAAATCTGGCAAGACCGCTCGATCTTGTCCATCTCGCGGGCGCTTTTGAGGTCAATCATATCCTGAGCAGCAGCCTGGTTCGCTATTGGCTGATGTCGATAAGCCGACGATACTTCGCGTCGAAGCCGACTTCAATAGAAGTGCGTGGCTTCTCCCCAATGGAGTTCTTCTGAATCGTTATCGAGAGCCTGTCGATGGCGAGGTTGCTTGCACCGGTTTCCCCGGTTTGTGAATACGGACGGTGGTGCAGGCTCAATATCGAACTTGTGTATGGTTCGACTCGCAGCGAAATCGAAATCGGGGCTTCCACAAGGTCGCCGCCCTCAATTCGGCTATGCTCTATCCATGGTGTATTCGTCACTAGGATAGGCGTATTGATGCGCTTTGCCGTATCAAGCAGTTCCCTTGCAGCAGTGCCCAGCTGGATCTCGTTCTCGATCGGCGACGTCCTGTCCCACGCAAGCATCCCGAGAGTGTCAACCAGGACCAGCCCGACTTTGACGTTTGCCGACATCATCTGACAGATCTCCTGGATATCGGAGACGCAGTAGCGGGAGTGGAATGGCTCCTCGATTACAACCAGCTTGTCCCTGTATTTTGTGAATTCCTCGGCCGCATTCAGGAATTTCTGATAGTTGCTTCCGCCGGACTCGAGGCGTTTTTTCGCGATTCGGTCGAAGGGGATCTCAAATTCATTTGCTATCAGCATGTTGAATATCGACATGCGTGTGTTCTCGAAACTGAAGAAGAGAACAGAGTCGTCGGTATTGCGCAGCGTATTGGCAATCGCCTGGATGCAGAATGTAGTCTTCCCGGAACCTGGCAGCCCCGAAACGAGCGTCATCTCCCCCGGTCGCAACGAAATATATTGATCGAGTGAAGGCACACCGATCTCGAGACCTGCCGTCGAGGCCTCGTAGGCATCGAGCACGTCACGTGGGTTGTAGAAAGATCGCATAAGTTCGTCTTCGGAGACCGTTACGACGGCGACCTCCTCCAGGTCGTCACTGCTGACCGACCATGAGAAGCCCATCTCCAGGTCATCCTTGCGCTTGCTCTCCATCTGCTCACTGACGCTGCGCGCGAGCGAATCCAGGTCCTCGGTCGCTCTCGTCTTGCCGAGCTGCTCCAACACGATGCACCAGAAATGCGGGTCCCATTTCAGGGCGTCACCTATCTCATAGACGAATTCCTTCGCGTCTGCTGATGCAAGCTCGACGCTTGCCTTTGCGGCGGCTCGCCTCGCCTCAGCGACTTCACCCTCCTTGCCAAGGTCATACTTCGAGCCCAGCTCCTTGCCCAGCCATCTACCGATGGAATAGAGACCGGAGTGGCTGACCATGCCCTTGTCGAAGTGGTCGAAGCCTCTGGTCTCGATGAGGTCCTTCAGGTCCTTGACACCTTCTGGAAGAGGCATAACGTCCGCTTTCACGCCAAGGGAGCAGATTATTGATGCAACATCATTCGTTAAGGCGCGGCCCTCTCGCGTTGTCGGAGTGATAAAGATGAAATGCTCAGCACCAAGACTCCTCAATGCCTCGAATTTCGCTTGACTGGGCTTGAGCCCCGTACCGAGAGAGACCATCTGCTTGAATATCTTGAACGTCCTGTTGCTCTCGTGCTGTATCGCGATTGCATCGACCTCGGAGGCGGCCATCCAAACGCTGCGCTCGCTCGTGATCATCGGCGTCGCCTGCTCCAGGCCGAATAAAGAAACGTCCTGAAGGTCCTGTGTGAAGCCTGGGACGGGCATACGCTTCTCGGGATCGCCAGGATCAGTGCCCACGAAGCCGGTGATATTGCCCTGCGCATCGCCATATCCAAAGAGAAGTGGATAATTGGAGGCTATCTCCTCCGAGATAATCCCAGACGCATCAGCGAAATCCCTCTTGAAGTTCATCTTCTCGAGATATTGTCTGATTTCATTACTCGTCGTGTAAATCCCCACCGGGAAAGCCATCAATGCTCTCTCAGTCAGCCCCATGTCCTTGAAGTAGGACTTGGCCTCCGCGGAAGGACCAGAGCCGCTTCGCTGAAACGCTTTGGAGAAATAATGGCTCAGCACCCCAAATACGGTCAGCTTCTTCCAGGTTCGCTCTATCTCCTCCCAGTCCGCGGGCGTCATCTCGAGACTCGAGATATCAACTCCGGCCTTCTGTGCCAATAGAGCAACACCCTCCTTGACCGTGCCGGCTTTTTTGATCGCCGTCGTAAGCCAAGTTCCACGATAGCCGCACATCTTGCAGGTGCCACCGGGCCAGTTCTTCGGGAGCACGAAACTCTGGCGGGCACCCTGGTGACTCGGATTCGGGCACATCGTGATATAAGCCGTCTCCCCCTCTTTGAATCGCTTCAGAGGTGATATGCCCTCAGTGCCCCAAACCGCCTCGTGAGTAAGCTTGCCGAAGACCTTCTCGGTTACGGCATAGTATGCATTCGTGCCCGCAGCCTTATTCATGTATCTCTCCCTCTTTGGAATAGGAATTATGATATTCGTCTGGCCTTCAATTGATCAGAGTATTCCTACGATATTTGGCGCCGTAAATCAAGTCAAGCATATAAAGCGCCCCCTGCGGCTCAGGAAAAATGTCAAAAGGTCAAAAGCTCAATGAAGGGGCTTGGTGTAAGAGTCATGATCATCCATGCAGTCCATGTGGTCCATAAGGTCCATGCCGTCCATCCAAGTGCTCTGTATAATCTGCGGATAGAAAAGGGCGTATGCAATTCGCCCCTACCGCCAACTGCCAACTGCCAACAGATTGGAGAGGCCACCATTTGACCTATTGACCATTTGACCCGCCGACCCCGTCGACTCAGCGCAATTGACATTATCAGCCGTATCGGCCACTATTTTTGTGTATAAGAGCGACAACGGAATCCATGAGAGGCGATAATTGGCTGCTGCAAAAAAGGTCGGCAAGGACATTCAGAAGTACAAGAAGCTGCTTAAGAAGGAAAAGCGGCTTCAATACTACTTGACGCTAGCCAGGCTGTACGAGAGCGCTGAAGACTTGGGCAGCGCGGAGAAACTACTCGACGAAGCGGTTGCGAATTTTCCTGACCTGTCATCCGTAAAGGTCGCCTTGGCCCATGTATTGAACGAGTCTGGACGTCCCAAGGATGCCCAGGACCTTCTTGAGCCCGTCATAGCGAAGGACCGGGACAATCTGCTCGCAGCGAGGCGTCTTGCAGAGTCTTACGAGCTGTCGGGCGATCTCGAGCGCGCGCTTGGCACCTACAGAAGCATCCTCAGGTTCAGGCTGGTTGGCCAGGAGGTCAAGGGCCAGGTAGAGCGTCTGGAGCGGCTCGTAAATATGGGCCAGCAAAAGAAAGCAGCGGGCGATAGCGATTTTGTCGGTATGCCCACTCTGAGCCT
>JAFGIT010000299.1 GCA_016929465.1 Candidatus Coatesiibacteriota bacterium
CGGAGCAGGAGGGATTCGAACCCCCGTTACCTTTCGGTAAAACGGTTTTCAAGACCGTCGCCTTAAGCCGCTCGGCCACTGCTCCGACCCTTGTCTTCGGTGCTCTGCGGGCTCATCCAGCAGCTCCAGAACAAACCTATACTGGAAATCGTGCTGAGCTACCCGTGCACCAGCGTGTATTCATACCAGCCCCAGGCTTCTCTGCCAACCCTTTTCTCGGGTGTTGATTCGCCGTCGAGGTCGTTGAAACAGACTTGTATATTGCCATATCGCGGAGACTGGAGTATGAAAAGGAGCCGTCTATGACATTATACGGACAATGCCGGGGACGATCGCCGCAGACGATGGCGAGTCGTGTCCGGCGCCGATGCAACACAAGGAAAGGGTCTGGTCATGAGAAGATTTGCCTGTGTTCTGTTGGCCGCTTCGTTGCTGAGTTCGTGCGTGCGCGTCGCGGAAGCGCGCGAAGACATCCTCGTCGCCGATTTGGAAGGGGACGCGTACAGCGTGGGGAAGACAACGGGGCAGGCCTTTGGCCACGGCCCGGTCCGCGCGAGGCGGTCGCACCCGACGCCTGGCACAAGCACTAAGAGGCTGAAGCAATGGCTGGATGAGAGTATCCCACAGTATATGAGAGAAAGCAAGACGCCGGGCTTCAGCCTTGCGATCGTCCAAAATGGGAATGTGATCTATTCAGAGGGATTTGGACTGAGAGACCCCCAGCGCAATCTTCCGGCCACTCCACATACGCTCTATGGAATAGGGAGCATTACCAAGAGCTTCGTCGCCATTGGTATCATGCAACTGGTGGAGGAAGGGAAGATCGAACTCGATGATCCCGTGAGTCAACATGTACCTTTTACGGTGAGTCTGGACGATGATCCTATCAGGATTCGCCACTTGTTGACACACAGCCTTGGACTACCGAGTCTCGCCACTTCAAGTATTGCCATAAATCGTGGGCTTGGCCTTGATACTGGGATACCATTCGGCAGTGCGGATGATTTCTATCGATTCGTCAATGGTGCACAGGATGAGATTGTCGCCCATCCCGGCGAGAGATTCTTCTACCATAATGCCGGATGGAGGATTCTCGGCCACATCATTCAGGTAAAATCAGGTATGCCTTTCCACCGCTATATCAAGGAACGAGTGATCAATCCGCTGGGGATGGAAAGAACCACACTCAACGTTGAAGATTTTGCACGGGACGAGGATCATATCGTGCCGCATCTGAAGAAGGCGGATGGAACCAACGAGAGCTCGAGATTCCCTTATCCTAATCCGGAAGACAATCCAGAGTTCAGTTTCATTTCTGCCGCTGGAGGAATTCTCAGTTCTGTCGATGAAATGACGCGCTATTTGATTGTCCAGATCGAAAAGGGTGCATTCGGTGCGGAACCGCTGCTCAGCAAGAGATCATTCGAGCAGATGCAGACACTGCATATCAAGAGGCACGATAATTACTACGGCGAGAATGGTTATGGGTATGGTCTCGACATTACTCCCAACTTCCTTGGTCATAAGATGGTCAGTCACGGGGGATCGGTCGTAGTGTCAACCGCGTATATGGCATTCATACCTGACCTCAGAGTGGGCGTCATCATGATGGGGAACAGTTCGGGAATGCCGTACTCGACGATTGCCGAGAGTATCTTCGCTTTGCTCATGGGCCATGAGCCAAGTGAGGTACTGCCTTCCCTGAAGATCAAGGAGAGAATGAAAAGTCTTACAGGCACCTACAAGACTTACCGTGAATTAGAGACGGTGGACGTGTTGATCAAGAGTGGAATGTTGTATCTGAAGCAAGAATCTCCTCTTACTTCCGCGGTGAGTATGACCCCTCTCGTCCCCGAAGATCCGACGTTGGAATCGACAGACTTCTACATTCTCAGATATGGCTCGAAGACACCCGTTGAATTCAAGATTGGGGACGATGGGAAGTCAGACCTATACTGGGGGAGGTATTGTTATCACAGGGTTGATTGATCCAAGACATCTATCCAGAGAACAGCCATAACACCGTTTTGCCACTGAAGGCGCTCCAAGATCGTCGCCCATCTGCTTGATAGGGCGAAATTCTCAATTATCAGACGGGGCGGTCGCACCCGGTTCCAGATGAACGGCCATCGAGGCCGGCAAAAAAAGGCGGAATTCTTGGATTTTATAATTGACATCGCATAGTATGTATAGCATACTAAGCATAACATAATGCAAGCTCTCTCATGGGAAATCGGGAGGTCCGTCATGAAGTTCGAGAGTCAATTGCTCAAAGGGGTGGCCCCGGTGGTCGTGCTGGAGATTCTCTCGCGCGGCCCGATGTACGGCTACGAACTCAGTCAGGCGATCGAGCAGCGCAGCAGCGAGATTCTGACGCTGGGCAAGGGCACGCTGTATCCGCTGCTCTACAATCTGGAGGCCAAGAAGCTGGTCAAGGCCAAATGGGAAACGAGCGATTCGGGCCGGCGCCGGCGCTACTACTCTATTACGGGTAAGGGCACCGAAGAACTGGCCCGGCAGAAAACCCAGTTTCAGGAACTGACGAAGGGGCTGGACCTGATCTTCGGTGGCGCGTTGAAGGCGGCTCTGTGAGAGGCTTGAAGCGGAGGTTCCCAATATGGCACGAGAACGGCAAAGAAGCGATTCGGCCGGACTTCCCGAGGAAGCACAGGCGTTCATACGCCGGGTCATCCGAAAGATGCGGTACCGTAAGAAGGTCCGAGCGGACGTGCAGGCCGAGCTGGTCGCGCATTTCGAAGATGAGCTGAGAGATTGCCGGGACGCGCAGGAAAGAGAAAAGAAGGCCCGGCAATTGGTGGACGAATTCGGCGACGCCAGGCTGCTGGC
>JAFGIT010000300.1 GCA_016929465.1 Candidatus Coatesiibacteriota bacterium
CGCCTTAGCGCCTATTATCCGACGGACCTTCGTCGTGACTCGCGTGCGCATTTGACGGAATAGCCTCCGCAGCGTATCGGCATCGACACCCGCAGGCACTCTCCCCCTTCCGCTGATGAGAGCCTTAAAGAGCCATCTGATTGCCGTGAACGGCCGGCCTGTCGAAAATGCTTGACGAGACATAGTGTATGCGGAAGCCGCCTTCACTGCTGCTAGTTCCGGCGTGGTCTCTTTGCCCCGCTTCTTTCGCAGGGCCTCTTCAGCGAGAGAGATCAGCTGTCGCCATGCGGCAGCGAAGCTCTCGATGCCGTTACCCATTGCCATGGGATATTTGAGGTCCATCTGCCTGATGAGCGGCACCCAGTGAATTGGTGCTGAGAACAGATTCAGGTCGTATCTTAGAGCTGACATAAGCGATTCAAGCGCGAGGTCTCTTTCACCACGGCTTATGTGGTAACCCGCGCGCTTCATCCATATAGCAGCCAATCGACGGATTCGCTCTTTGCGGGAAGCACGAGGGCCCATTCTGAACAGGTGGAGCCTATTGGCGAAAAGCGCGCATTCGCTATGTTCTGGGATGTTCTGAGACATACTTCCAGGTCTCACACCGCGGCGCGCCACCGGCTCTTTCACTCTGCGAAAAACACAACCCGCGGACCAGAGCCGCCACCACATATCTGAATCCTCGAGGGCTTTGAGGCGTTCATCAAACAGGCCAACCTCATCAAACCACTCCCTGCGAAGCATCGCTGAAAATACCGGAAAGTGCGGCGGATATGCATCCCTTGCGAGATCATGCTCCGGCCTCGCATAAGAAAAATCCCTCAGAGTCTCACCGGTTTCTATATTCACGTCCAGCCATCCCCCGTATGTCAGGCCGACATCTGGCTCGGTTTCCATCACAGCTGATTGGAGTTCTGCCTTCCTTGGAAGAAGGACATCATCCGAATCGAGAAAGCACAGATACTTGCCGCGGCTGGCCCTAATTCCGGTATTTCTCGCACCGGGAAGGCCGCGATTCTCCTGCCTGATGCAATTGACCCGGTCTCTATACTGGCTCAGAACCGCTGGTGTGCTGTCAGTGGAGCCATCATCAACAACAATGACCTCCACGTCCTCGAGAGTCTGCGACAGCGCGCTCTCGATTGCGGCAGCGACGTTCTTCTCGTCATTATAGACGGGAATTATCACGCTGACTAGAGGGTTATCTTGCTTCACTTCCGCTTCGCTGAAGAATTGCTCATTTGACTCGGAAAGGACCGTCAGCGCTTCCTGAACATGGCAGACAGGATCCCATAGCGCCTGCTCTGATTTCCGTGATCATAGGGGGCGCCAACGCGGATGCTTTTGTACATTCCGCCCGGTGACTTCTCGTAGTGCTTCTCCTCCACGAGCTCCATCGGTGGGGTGAATTTCTTGACGATGTCCCAGGAGAAGGAGATGGGTTCACAGGGCGTAGGATCGTGGTTGACGTCAGTCAGCAATAGAAACAGGCCACCTGGCGCCACGATTCGTTTGATCTCGCCAATAGTCTGCTCGAGGTCGTTCACATGGTCCAACGAGTTGAATGAGCACACCACGTCGAAGTGACCGTCCTCAAAGGGGATTCTTTCGGCCGGTGAGCACACATACCTCATCTTGTGCTCGTCGATTCCAAGTTCGCGATAGGAATCAACAAGAGGGTCCAGCCCGACTCTCTCTTCGGCCATATACGCCCATTCGAGGCTTCCCCTCGGTCCGCAGCCTATATCCAGTATCTTCTTGCCTTTGAAGAAATCTCCGTCGAGCCCGAAATGAGTGGTGTAGAAGTGGGAATAATGGCTGTGTGAGAGTGTCCCTTCTTTGGACTTGCAGGCCCTCCAGTATTTGAGCTCTTGGGCTCCTTTGTGCCTCTCGGGCCCCCTTGCCCTTGCCAATGCCCTGGTTGCGGTTCTTTTAAGGAGGGAATGTATTCGCTTCAAAGTTGCTTGCATCGGAAATTCCTTCATCGAATGTCATTCAATCGGATTAAGTGGTGATGGCCAGCAAATCGGGAACCACGCATATAGCTTATCTCAAAGCCTTCCAACAGCATCTGATCAAAAGCCAGGCGAAGCCCAGCATGTGCCCTCCGCGCCCCTTGAATGCTCCCACAATATACCATTTGACCATCTGAAGCAATTTGCGTGAGTTGCAGGCATGCAGTGATAGGGCAAACGCCAAAGCCCACTCAGCCTCGCTGATCCGGCTGGGCTTCGATTGACTGGACCCAGGTTCAGCAAGAACGTCATCTATGAGTGCCTTGAGCTTAGACCAGACCTTGCTGAAGCTGCTGATCCCTTCACCATATCCAAGAGGGTATTTCAAGTCCAACTGAGTGAGAAGCTGCAGCCAATATGTGCGTTCGCGAAGCAACCGGCGATCATATCTCAGGGCCGAAGCAAGTGCTGTGCGCGCGGATTCGACATCCCCGATAGTCAGATAGTGGGCGGCTTGCTTCATCCACACACCGGCCAGACTGCGCACTCGTATCGAGCGACCTGCTTTGGGGCCAATTAGGGAGAAATACTTCCGATATGCAGCTATCACATAGGAGGAATGCTTCGGCACATGCTTTGACATGCTCTTGGGCCGCACGCCCCGAACTGCGAGAGCTCCCTTCAATCGCCTGAAAGTGCATCCGGCTGCCCAAAGACGCCACCAGAAATCGTTGTCCGCAGCACATAAAAACCACTCATCGAAGCCGCCAATTCGCTCCACCCAATGCCTGCGAACGAGGGCCGCAAAAACCGGGAAATGAGGTGGGAAAACATCCACTCCTGGCCTGGGTTCGTCCCTGGCGGAGGAAAAATCTCTGAGAATTCTCCCATCATGTATGTCAACGTCGAGCCAGCCGCTATAGCAAAGCCCCGCGTCAGGACGTTCCTCGAGAAATGAGAATTGCTCCCGTACTTTCTCCGGCATGAACTCGTCATCGGAATCCAGAAAACAGAGGTATCTTCCGTGGCTTGCGTTGATCCCAGTGTTCCTGGCTGCCGGAAGCCCTCCATTTTCCCGTCTGATTCTGGTTATATCGCCGCCAAATTTATCCAAGATGTCCGGCGTGCCATCAGTCGATCCATCATCGACAACTACCACCTCCACATCGGAATGGGTCTGTGCAAGCGCGCTATTGATAGCCTTCTCGATGTAGTTCTCATCATTGTACACTGGTATGATGATGCTCACATCCCGGCTGGGGTCACTTACTGCCATCAGATGCCTTGGTATTTCCCAATTCTGAGTAGATCGCCGTCAAGTCCAATACCTCATTCTTCACTCTAAACAGCCTCTGAGCCCTTGTCTTCCCTGCGCGGCCCATTTCTTGTGCGACGTCCGGATTGTCCATAAGATACTCGATTTTGTCAGCCAGCTTTTCTGGCTCAAAGGGCGGGACGCATAGGGCCGTTTCTCCGTCTGATACATTATCGCATATTCCTCCGACATTCGTCGCAACAACGGGGACCCCGAAGGCTTGAGCCTCCATCAACTGCCTACCGAGGGACTCGCAAATGCTTGGACACAAGAAAATCGATGCTCTTCGCAGCATAGTCATCACACCGTCCGATGATTGTGGTCCTAGAAGCTCGATGTAATCCCGCAATCCCAGGTGATCTATCAGGAGCTGAAGAAACGGCTTTAGCTCGCCGCCGCCCACTATGAGATAGCGGAATTCTCTTCCTCGATCCTTGAGAATCGCTGCTGCCTGTATAGCATACTGGAATCCCTTGAACCAAACCAAACGCCCAACAGACAGGATAACAGGGATCGGGTCCTCATCTCGAACATCGCCGTTCAGCGTGAAGAACCTCTCGGAGATGCTCTGGCGAATTACTACGGCCTTATCGCGAGGAGCGCCCAACCTATAACCCTCCTCTCTTAGAAAGTCGCTCACAAAATGCAGGATCGCAGCTCGCCGAAACACCGCTTCCGTCAAGACGCCCCGCCACACGTCGTCATAGTAGGGGGTAACCGAGGTCTCCATACCTCGCAATGTCACAATGATGTCGACTCCGTCGATTTCAAGCAGCTCCGGAAAGACCTTGATGAGACCCGACGACTGAATATGCAATATCCCCCTCAAATACGGAACGGCAGGCAATAGCCTGACTATGTGATACCAAGCATTGCGGAGGCCCTTTCGCACCTTTCTGGAGGCTGAGATTAAGGACATCAGGGCTCTGGGATTGGAGATCATCGCATGGGCAAAATCCAGGAAAAACCTCCATTTGATGATATGGATGATCGGATTATAGGGGAGATAATAGATATGGCGCCTCAACTCGCGCGAAGGTCCATTGGAAGCCCCATGTGCAATGTCAGGCGATGTCGCGGATATGATCGCGCGTACCTTCCCTTGTTGAACCAGAGCTTCCGCAACCTCGATCAAATAAGGCTCCGTGAAGCTCGGAAATGTCAGATACATGAGGGTCACGAGACTATCACTCATACTATGGTCCCCGAGATCAACTTCAGCTTTCGATTTATATGACCTGCCCCAAATGGCATAGAACTGAAGACTACCACACTCGATTTAGGGAATGAGCTCACGACCTAATTTGCAGTTCCAACTCTCTTCTAAGACAGATTTCACCTGGTCTCGATAGACCTCTAGTGTCTTGCCTTCGACCCAATTCCGTGCGTTAGTTGACATCGTTTTATAGAGGTCTTCATCAGTGATTATTCCAGATAGTTTCTGGGCCATTTCCTCCGCCTTACCGACATGCCATAGCAAACCTCGCTCGGAATTCTCCCCTATTATATAAGGAACTGAACCCACTGCCGTTCCAACACACGGCAGACCATACAGCATCGCCTCAATTGCAACCTTTGGCCATCCCTCTGTCTCCGAAGCAAGGATGAGGAAGTCTGCATTGCTATAATACTCGCACATATCGGCTCTGGGGACCATCCCATGAAACGTTACCGCCAGGGCGATGCCAAGAGCATTGGCTTGTGCCTCGAGACTTTTTCGCTGATCACCGTCCCCACATATCTCGAGAGAGACATCTACACGGAGCGAGGTCCTCAATATCTCGACGCCCCTCAGGATAACGTCCACATTCTTTTCCCTTGAGAGCCTTCCGACGAATAGCAGTCTGGGATTGGGCCTTAACCTGCGGGAGGCAGCAGCCTCTCGAGAATTTTCAATGTCATCTTCTGTGATTGTTGAACCGAACATGGGTACTGCAACTCCGGTAATGCGTTCATCCGGATACCATTGAACGAAGACGGGCCCTTTGAACCACTTGCTTCGCAACAGCGCCTTTTGTCTTCTCTCAGTGATGCTCTCCTTGCCCTGCGGGAACCAGTTAGCGCCGTATCTTGCACAACGTTTTCTCTTGGTGAGGATAGACGCCAGCAATCCCAGGAGACTGGCCGGGCCCGGGCATCTCACGCAGACGGCGTCACAAGAGCGAATGGCTTTGAGCATCTTGCAGAATCTCAATAGGTTCGCTACGAACCTATAGGTCTTTCTGAAGCGCCATACAAAGCGCCTGGGGATCTTGGCCCTGAAAGGCGAAAGAGGGGCGATCTCGATGTCCGGCATTCGATAGCCATAGACCCCTTCTCTGGGCCTCTCGTCGCTGTGCAGGGGGACGCAGAGCAGAATGCGGTCGAACATCGTAGCCCAATAGTCAATCTCGAGCACGAAGCCACCATTTGATACGGGCTTGTCATTTAACAGCCAGTGCTTCTTGTGACTTATTACGCAAAGCCTCAAGACTACTTGACCTGATGGTATGGCATTGGATTCTCCATCTGCTGTTCGGATTGCAGAGCCGCCCCCGAAACGCCCGCTTGGGGGCTGATGGCTACCCTCTTGATGCAGGCTGTCAAAATGTCAGCTGCGAGATCGTTGCCTTGCGCATTCCAGTGACCATCGCGCACGTAATACAAACGTTCATTTTTCTCTTTCAGAGCGGCAGCACGAGCGCGGAATGCATCCGTAGAATCAATGTAAGAGATAGAGAGCTTCTCGCATATTCTGCGTAGGTCCCTTCCCGGCCTGTCAAGATCCAGTTCAGTATCCCCAAAATCATAAATGCCCCTTGCAGCCTCCAACTCGTCAGTATATATGGCGGCCTTATAGGGAATATAGAATACGAGAAGATCGCTTCCGGACATCTTGACACCTTTCTGCAATCTCTCCAATAGAGCCTCGATAAGCATCCAGGCCTCATCCGCTTCTCGAGGTCGATTGGACTGGAATATCCAGAGCCTTTTAGGCAGAGGCAAGTACCCCGGCCGGCCTGCCTTCTTACAGGGCTTCTGAGCCAGTCCAAGCGCGATTGCAGCTGAATTCAGCCAAGAGATGCGTTTAAGTCTGCTCCTTAAGAACGAATATATCCGAGAATTCCTATTTAGCCATTGCTTTAAGGTGAGATTCTCGCTTCTGGCATGATTGCTATCCGCTCGCTTGAGGGTGTATCTCGGCACTGGCACATTTGTCAAAGTCAGGACTCCATTGTGAAGCTCGAATCGGGGCTTACCCCACCGAAGAGCATCTCCATGCTTATCCTCGCTGCTCTCCCATACATCATTGTGATAAAACATCAAAACTACAAGGTCGGGCGAATATTTGATCCCCTCGTTCTCCCAGAAAAGCAATTCCTGATCGATGCCATAGGCGCCGGTTCCAGCGTTGATAGCCAAAAATCGAGTCGGTGCATCGCATGAATTAATAGAGCTTTGAACCTTTGTAATGAAATGGTCTTTATCCGAAACTGCATAGCCCTCAGTAAAGGAGTCCCCCAAGAATAATATTCTGAATTCTCCATCTGGCTTTTCATAGGGAATTTCCGGCCCCCTCAGCCCCTTCGAATTGATCTTCTCATGGACTTCATATTCGGGCCGAATATACAGGCCTTCCTCATTCGGGATCTTGCTCCAGCCCAACAGAGGGTCATACTCGTAGAATAGTCTGGGGCTAACAGGTGCGTTGCGATTCTCCAAATGATGAATCACTAGTTCTGCGGCTAGTATCGATAAGCACAATGAGAAAGCAAACAGCAGGTAATTCATGGTCTTCACTCTTAGTGAGTGGAACGGTTTGCTCATGCCCGATGCTCCGGCGGAGAGCCGTCTCCTCTCTCCTGCGCCATCCAAAGCTGTTGATAGGTCGCGCTTGTCGTCATCAGTTCTTCGTGTGGAGCAAATGCTTCGACCGTCCCGTTCGCCAAAACCAGTATCTTATCTGCTCTTCTCAGAGTCGACAGCCGATGGGCCACCACGAAAGTCGTGCACTTCTCCATCAGCATATCGAGCGATTCCTGCACCCTGACCTCAGTCTTCGAGTCAAGTGCACTCGTGGCCTCATCAAGGAGCAGAATAGGGGCGGTCTTTAGAATTGCTCGGGCAATATTTATTCGCTGTTTCTGTCCGACTGAGACATCTGCCCGCGTCGGGCCAATGACCGTGTTGTAGCCATCATTCCAGGTGATAATATCCTCATGAATGCCAGCCGCCTTGGCAGCCTCGATCACCTCTTGATCTGTAGCGTCCGGCCGGCCGTATCTTATGTTCTCCATGATCGAGACCTGAAATAGAAACGGCTCCTGGGTGACTATGGCCAGGTTTCTCATCAAGTGCTTCAGCTTGAGTTTTCTGATATCCGTCCCGTTTATGGTGACTCTTCCCTTTGTGGGGTCATAGAATCTTGGGAGCAGATTCAAAAGCGTGGTCTTTCCTACGCCCGATGGTCCGACTATTCCTATCGTCTGCCCTGCTTTGACTTCGAAGTTGATATTCTCCAAGACAGCATCTGAATCGTAAGAATAGCTCACATTTTCGAATCTGATTGTGTTCGGTTGGAGACGGAGGTCCAGAGCATCGCCAGCATCTCTGATTTCGGGCTCAACGGACAGGAACCCATCGATCTTATCTATTGCGACGCTCTGTATCTTGATCTGCGAATACACATTAAGGACTTGCCTTGTGCTGCCCAAGAGAATCTGAAGCGCCAACAGAAATGCTATAAAGGTGCTGATGTCAATCCTGCCGCTGGAGACCCCTTGCCCTCCCAGTATGATCACAAAGAAGATCCCAAATCCACTCAGGCTGTCCAAGAGCACACTGGCAAGCGATTGGCGGCGAACCACAGCCATTGCAGCCTTCAGTAGTTCCATTGCTGAACGGTGGCAAGCGGCGGCCTCACGCTCCTCACCCTCAAAGACCTTCACGACTCTTATTCCAGAAAGGACTTGGAAAAGCAGATTAGTTATCGTAATGCCCCGAAAGCGGCCCTCTTCAGCGTGTCTGTAAATCGCAGAGCCGATGCGTTGGAGCGGCAGAACGACAAATGGAAGAGCAACAAGCCCCCAAACGGTGAGAACAGGATCCATTGAGAATGCAAAAATCAACAGGTTGATGATCTGAAGTGAGGAAATAATCAGTCCACCCGTTTCCTGGACGAGCATTCTAAGTGAACCCGCATCTGAGTTCACAGCCCGGAGTATATCCGCCTTCGTGGTTCTATCAAAAAAACTCAGTGAGAGTCTCAGAAGATGCTCGACCAGATTCAAACGCAGCCGCATCTCAACACGTCGGCCAAGCTCAGTCTGCATGACCTTCGCGAAATAGTCAGCAACACTGCGACCCACCCAACATAGAACGATGACCGTGGCGGAGCCCGCCATCTTCACCCATTCGCCACCGGCCCCCTCGGGCCCGCCTTGATCAATGGCCTTTGGCAGAATTGTCTTTATAAGGAGAATAAAGAGCGCTGTAAGCCCCGCTCGAGCCGCCGCTGCAGCGAAGAACTCGAGTGTGAGCGCTCGATGCCCCCACATCAGGCGGAATGCTACGCACAGCTTCTGTATCACGGGCGCCCTACCTCGAGAATCTCAGATTTAGGCAGAGACTATCTTATCTCGGTTCTCCGAAGCCCCTGAAGTGGCGTTCCGCGTGTCCACGACAACAGAGGAATTGTCCACAATGAACTGCGCCTCTTTCTTATAGAGCGCGTGGTCTGTCACAATCAAGACGCAATCCGCTCCTGAAAGAGAATCGGCGGTGAAATCGACAGATGTCTTCGGGATATTGTACTTCCTCATCATCGGCAGTTTGGGGATAAAGGGATCGTTGTAAGTAACAACCGCACCGCGCTCCATGAGGAGCTCGATTATCCTCATAGCGGGCGATTCTCGAATATCATCGACGTCCGGTTTGTAGGCTACGCCGAGAACGAAAACCTTGGAGCCTTTGACGCTTTTCTGCTTTTCATTCAGCGCCAGAGCCACTCTATCGACAACATAATATGGGATGGAGGTGTTTATCTCGCCGGCCAGCTCGATGAAGCGAGTGGCGAAGTCGAACTCCTTCGCCTTCCAGGAGAGATAGAACGGATCTATCGGAATACAATGCCCACCAAGACCAGGTCCCGGATAGAACGCATGATAGCCGAACGGCTTCGTCGAGGCGGCTCTAATAACCTCCCACACATCTATGCCCATACGAGAGAAGAGCATCTTCAATTCATTCACGAGCGCTATGTTCACGCTGCGATAGATATTCTCCAAAAGTTTAGCCGATTCGGCGATTTCTGCTGAAGAAACGACAACGGTGCGCTCCACTATGGAGGAATAGAGTGCGTCCGCAAGCTCAGTGCACGCAGGGGTCAAGCCACCGACGACCTTCGGTATGGTTCTGGTGCTGAAGCTCTTGTTCGCGGGGTCCTCACGTTCGGGCGAGAAAGCGAGGAAGAAATCCTTTCCGACTTCGAGGTCTTTGCCAGCTGTCAGAATGGGAAGCACAACCTCCCTGGTCGTGCCGGGATAGGTCGTACTCTCGAGCGCGACGAGATGACCCTTGCGAAGTCGCTGTGCGATGCTCTTCGCAGTTCCCTCGATGTAAGACATGTCGGGTTCCTTCATCTCGGTAAGAGGGGTCGGAACGCAGATGATCAGGCAGTCCGTTTCAACCATCTTGTCGAAATCCGAGGTGGCTTTGAACCTTCCGCTGTTGATATGACCAGCAATCTGCTCGGATGGGATGTGGCCAATGTAACTCTTGCCGGCATTGAGCGCATCCACCTTTCGGTCATCTATGTCGAATCCGGTGACATTGAAGCCCTGTGTGGAGAACTCATGAACCAGGGGGAGTCCCACATAACCAAGGCCGATTACGCCGATCTTGGCTTCTCTGTTGGCTATTTTCTCGAGAAGTTGCTCTTTCACTTCGAGCCCTCCAATACGCATTTAACAGCGAAATTCTTCTGATCATCCGAAAGCTCTGGATAGATAGGAAGCGCAAGCGTCTCGCGAGAAGCCGCCTCCGATTCCGGAAAATCACCCATCCTATACCCCAGGAACTCGTAGCACCGCTGCAGATGAAGTGGTACAGGATAGTATATCTCGCAGCCGACTTCATGCTTCTTGAGATACTCAATCACATTATCGCGATTCCTGGTTCGGATAACATACTGATTATATATAGGGAAGTTGGAATCCTTGATCCTGGGAGTGACAATGTCGGTTCCAGCAAAGGCGTCATCGTAGAACTTGGCATTCTCCCTTCTCGCCTCAGACCATTTATCCAGGTAATTCAGTTTGACTCTGAGGATGGCAGCTTGTATGGCATCGAGCCTGCTATTTGCCCCAATTAGGCTGTGGTGGTATTTGGGCTTGCTTCCATGGACTCGCAGAGTGCGGACCTTGTCAGCGAGCGACTCATCGTTGCTAGTTACCATTCCGCCGTCGCCATAGGCCCCAAGGTTCTTGCTTGGAAAGAACGAGAAGCAGCCAAGGTGGCCCATTGCCCCGGCCTTTGTCCATTCGCCATTTAGCATGGTCTTCGCGCCTATAGACTGCGCGGCGTCCTCGATCACATAGAGGCCGTGCTTCTCGGCGATCTTGAGTATCGGACCCATATCGGCGCATTGACCGTAGAGGTGAACGGGGATTATCGCCTTGGTTCTGGGCGTTATTCTCGCCTCAATCAGGGATGGATCGATGTTATAGGTTACCGGGTCTATGTCTGCGAAAACGGGAATCGCTCCCAAGCGGGATGCAGACCCGGCCGTGGAAAAGAAAGTGTACGGGGTAGTTATTATCTCATCGCCAGTGGATACGCCAACAGCCATAAGGCTGAGGAGAATCGAGTCCGTCCCTGAAGCGCAGCCAACGCCGAACCTGGCGCCGCAGTACTCAGCAATCTCCTTCTCCAGCTCCGCCACTTCCGGACCCAAGACGAACACCTGCGTCTCGAGGACCCTGTCGATTGCCTGCTTGATTTCTTCTTTGATACTAGCGTATTGGGGTCTCAAATCAAGGAGAGGAACCCGCATCACAGCCTCCTAACTATCGTATCCTGGATCGTGTACTTCCTATTGCATTCTTCGCATTCAGCAGTACCTGAATCATCGAATTCGAGCTTCACACCGCACTCACACGCCCAGCCCTTTATGGTCGCTGGAACACCATACACCAATGCATAATCGGGAACGTCCCGACTGACTACCGCTCCGGCACCGACGAAAGCATGACACCCTATCGTTACACCGCACACCACGGTAGCATTCGCCCCTATTGATGCACCTCTTCCGACCCGTGTAATGAAGTAGTCATCACTCGTATTGCGCAGAAAAGCAGACCTCGGTGTTTTGACGTTGGTAAATACCATCGAGGGTCCACAAAAAACATCATCCTCGAGGATGACTCCCTCATATACTGAGACGTTATTCTGAAGCTTGCAGTTCTCACCGAGAATCGCACCCTTGGCCACAAAGACATTCTGCCCCAGCTTGCAGCGTCTGCCGATCTTGGCTCCGCTCATTATGTGGGAGAAGTGCCATATCTGTGTCCCTTCGCCAATTTCGGCGCCTTCGTCAACCACAGAAGTCTCATGGACGAAATAATCCGGCAACGCAATTTCTCCTTATTCAGACTAGCAGCTCTTACGCAGAGCCTCTTCCGCTATCTCGAGAGCTCTCACTACTCTTAGGCCGTCCTCGCCATCGGTCAGCGGGCGCTCCCCTGACTCAACGCACTTGATGAAGTGCTCGCATTCGATCCGAAGAGGTTCCTTGACCTCGATGCGAGGCGAGTATATGTCCCCAAAGCGCAGAGTTATCGAATC
>JAFGIT010000301.1 GCA_016929465.1 Candidatus Coatesiibacteriota bacterium
CATGCCAAAGCAGAGCATCGTGGTCGTCACGATGTGCAGGTCATAGCCCATCATCTTCCTGAGCACGATGAACCACAGGCTGATGTCGAGCAGGCCGAGTCCGACGACCGTCAGCCCCATGACTGCGCCGGCCCGGAATGCCACGTTAAGGCCCATGTTCAAGGACTGCTTTGCAGCAAAGGCGGTTCTTGCGGAGCCGTTCGTGGCGGTTTTCATTCCGATGAAGCCCGCGAGACCCGAGAAAAAGCCGCCTGTGAAAAACGCGAACGGGACCCACTTCGATTGCATCCCCTGCCAGGCGAGAATGCCCAGGCCTACACCCGCGCAAATAAAGAATATGAAAACAACCTTATATTGCTGTTTGAGATACGCCATCGCGCCCTTGCGAACGTGTCCGGCGATCTTGATCATCGTCGGCTCGCCCTCGCTCATCTTCATGATCTGGCGATAGAATATGTAGGCGAACAACAGCGCTATCATCGAGCCAATTGGCGCGACCCAGAATAGGCTTTCAGCCGTCATTGGTAATCATGCTCCCTTTGGTTCTTTTTTTTGACCGTCAAAATGACTACCCGCTTTCACGCGGCCCTTGTACCCCACCCAGAGGTATAAAGCACCAATACCCAGCGGGAACAACATGTGTGCGGAGAAGCCCTCTCCCACAATCACCGATATAATGAATCCCACAACTATGGGGACCGCTATTACATAGCCTCCGACTATCTCATATTTCCAGCCTAATGCTAACCCGATAAACATCAATGGGAAAATTATGAGCCAAGTGTTATCGAATAACGTATATCCCTCATCGAGGAATGGCAGCGGATTGCCGTAGCCAAAATAGAAGGGCAAACCGAAAATAATTATGACGAGCGAGACCGATCTCGCGACCCACCTCAATATTGCCAATCGTCTTCGAGTCATGAGGTCATTAGATCTTTTCGTAAGAAATTCAAAATAGATGAGATCAGATATACATTGCCGGCCCTTGTAACGCTGCGCAAGTAAATGCTGCCCCATCCACTGTGTAGGTTCTTGAGCTTCGCACCAGATGATGTAGCTCGGTTACTAAATGCAACATACCAGATCTCGATGAGTTTCCGAAAGGGGGAAGAGCATTGCTTTGGATGCTTTCTCCGGCTTTGGGAATCCATCGCTATTCCGGTGGTTCAACTTTTTTCCGGTTGTGGCAGACTCCTCCACAATTAGATGGTTATCCGATCAAACACACACAATTCTGACATGGGTGGTCTTTTGAGATGGAGAGCATTAAACGGAACCTCGAAGAGGTCAGGGAGAAAATAGAGAAGGCGGCCGCTCGGGCGGGACGGTCGGTCAATGAGATAACACTGGTCGGCGTGTCGAAGGTGCAGCCGATAGAGAAGGTCCAGGCCGCTGTCGATGCGGGTCTAAAATACCTCGGCGAGAATCGCGTCCAGGAGGCTTCGGATAAGATCCCTGTGATACGCGGGGATGTGCACTGGCGCCTGATCGGGCATCTTCAGCGCAACAAGGCGAAGAGGGCGGTTGAGCTCTTCGACATGATCGAGTCGATCGACAGCGATCGGCTAGCGGAAGAGGTCGCAAAGCGATGCGTCGAGGCAGGAAAGACCATGGACATCCTGCTTGAGGTCAACGTCGGCGACGAAGACGCTAAGACCGGCATCGAGTCCGCAAATCTAATGGACCTCGCCCGCTTCAGCGCGCAGCTGGAGGGCATCTCAGTGAAGGGGATAATGGTCATCCCACCGTTCGATCCGAATCCTGAGAACTCGCGGCCCTATTTCGTCCGCTCCCGAAAGCTATTCGAGGAACTGCGGGATGCGAAGATCGACGGACTCGACATCCATCACCTCAGCATGGGCATGAGCGCAGACTACGAGGTCGCAATCGAGGAGGGTGCCACGATAGTCCGCGTCGGCACCGCCATCTTCGGCCAGCGGGAGTATCATTAGGGGATTGCTGCCAGGGGGCAGGTGTTCTCGCCGTCAAGCGTAGGCTAGACGGCCCTTGGGCTCTGGTATAGGTCTCCCGAGTTCTTGGGCGGTCTCGATCCACTCCTGGATTATTAGTTCGACATTGGAGAGCGCTTCTTGATATGTCTGGCCATCTGCCATGCAGCCAGGAAGCTCAGGGACTTCCGCGACAAATGCGTCGTCCTCATCGCTGAAGAATATGATAATCTCGTATCTTGGCGTCAAATTCACTCTCCCCCAGGCCGCATTTTTTGGAATCCGTCTCTCATTTGACCTCGCGATTACCCTAACACAAGCATGTTGGGCGGGCAACGCATTTGTGGTAGTCCTGTCCAAAGAGAAGAGACTAATGCTGGGGGACTCGGGATATAAGAATCGCAGTCGCCGAGAGGCATCGATCTGGCTGAATTCTCAAAAAAATGGGGCAGACAATGATGCCTGCCCCGAATGCAAGAACCTCGCGACGTGTTCTCACGCCGATGTCAATCTGCTTGGTGGTTCTATTGAACGGCCTCCAATGGCCCCTCGTCTGGCAGTCCGACCATTAGCCGTCTTGCCATAACGGGGCCATGAACCGTCCATTTGCCGCTAGTATCGACATCAATCAGGGAATATAAATAGGAGGAAGTAGCCTTTGCAGTTGTATCGAAATAGTAATATGAGTCGCCGGAGGCCAGATTGCCTTTCGACGGGATAAGCCCGCTGATCTGCTCATATTCAGCGCTGTCCACTGCCCTTCTGAAGAGAGCGAAGCCGGCGTTATCGATCTCGGTCGCAGTCTCCCAGAAGATGTGTATTCCATTCACATCCGGATACGCCGCGAACGATGCCAATTCGATATATGCGACGCCCGTCTCCTTGTAGTGGAAGCCCATATCGACATCGTCACCGCCGGTCATGTCGAGATAGCCGACGACGTCCGTCACGTATGTGGAATTCGAGTAACCGCCATACGGATTCTTGTCGGTATCGCCCGTGCTGACGCTGGGGCTTTCATCTTGGTCCAGGAAGTAGCCATCGTGCTCCTCGTCACCTCTTACGGCAAAGTCGGGATTGCAGCTGATGTTGTAATGATCATCGGGCTGGCAATCGTCCTCTCCAAAGCCATCCTGCTGGACATTGGAGTAGGTGATGTTGATCGAGTTCTTCTTCTCCTCGTGACCCCAGATCTCATCCGGTGAATCGCCCCACAATATCGAATTGATGACTATCGGGACGCAATATGAACCAAGGAACAGCGCTCCCCCGAGGCCATCCGCTTCGTTCAATGAGAAGGTGCAATTCAAGAAACTCGGAGAAGAATTGTCGCAAAAGACCGCTCCGCCGTCCTCGCCCGCCGTGTTTGAGGTGAAGAGGCAGTTCTTCGTATCGGATGGGGAGGACCCGTCGCAGAACATCCCGCCACCGTTCTCGCCGGCGGAGTTGCCATCGACGACTGTATCCCAGATGATGGGATTCGATCCATCGCAGTATAGCCCGCCGCCGTTCTCGTTGGCGGTATTATTCAGAATCCTGCAGTCCTTGATCGTCGGGGATGAGCCATCGAGATAGATGGCGCCGCCTTCGTCAGCGTGGTTATCGGTGAATACGCAATGCTCGATTGCCGGCGAC